>CAYYHO010000030.1:0-10218 GCA_964471725.1 uncultured Methyloversatilis sp.
TGTACATGGCCATCAACCCGGGGCGTGTCAGCGGCCAGCTGCCGGGAAACCAGACGCGCGACCCGGCCTTCGGCCTGCCGGCGGTGTGGATCGAGGCCGGCCAGCGCGAGCAGGCGCAGATCATGGGCTACACGGTGGTCGATGCCGGCACTGTGGTCGCCACCCACCTCAACCACCTGATCCTGATGCATGCCGCCGAACTGCTCGGCCGCCAGGAAACCCAGGCCCTGCTCGACCATCTGGCCAAGGATGCGCCCAAGCTCATCGAGGAACTGGTGCCGAAGGCTCTGCCGCTGGCGACCGCGCAGCGCGTGCTGCAGAACCTGCTCGAAGAGGGCGTCAATATCCGCGACATGCGCAGCATCATCGAGACGCTGGCGGAGAATGCCCCGCGCACCCAGGATCCGGCCGAACTCACCGCGCTGGTGCGGGTCGCCCTTGGCCGCGCGATCGTCCAGCAGCTCTATCCGGGCGGCCAAGAAATCGCCGTGATGGCGCTCGAACCGGGTCTGGAACGGCTGCTTGCTCAGGCGCTGCAGGGGACGGGGACGGACGGCTCCGGCATCGAGCCCGGCCTGGCGGACACCCTGCTGCGCGAAGCCGCCGCGGCCGCCAAGCGCCAGGAAGATCTCGGCCTGCCGCCGGTGCTGCTGGTGCCGGGCGGGCTGCGCTGGCTGCTGTCGCGCTTCCTGCGGCGCGCCTGGGCGAATTTGAAGGTGCTGGCCAACAACGAAATACCCGAATCGAAAACCATCAAGGTGACTGCCGTCATCGGAGCAAAACCCTGATAAGCAGGGATCGAAAAAGGAAAAATATCCATGACAGTCAAACGCTTTTTCGGTGAAAGCGCCCGCGAGGCCCTGCGCAAGGTCAAGGAAGCCCTTGGCCCGGAGGCGATCGTCGTCTCGAACAAGGCGGTGCCCGGCGGTGTCGAGATCCTCGCCATGTCGGCCGACAGTCTTGAAGAACTGTCGCGCCACGGTGCGCCGCGCAGTACGGCGCCGGCCGCGAATTCTGCTGATGCCGTCCCCATGCACGCGGCGGGCCGGACTGATGCCGTCCCGCCAGCACCGACTTTTTCGCCAGGCGATCTTGCCGAGGGCGACGACGATTACACCGTCAGCCTCTCCACCAAGGCGCGCGCGCCGCTGCCATTCCAACCATGGCAGCCATGGCAACCCCGGCTGGCGCAGGCGCCTGCCGCTGCGGCTGCTCCGGCTCCGGCAGCCGCACTACCCGCACCGGCCGCCACGGAGCGTGTCAGGTTGCGCCCCCTGCCGCACAAGGCGGCCGCAGCTCCGGCCGCCACCCCGGCCGCTTCCCGCGCCGACCCGTCCGAACCCGCGGGCGCAGCCGCTGGCGGCATGGACAGCAATGCGCAGGTGCAGCAGATGATGGCCGAGATGCAGACGATCAAGCATCTGCTGGAACGGCAACTGGCCGGCTTCGCCTGGGGCGACATGAATCGCCATGCGCCGGCCAAGGCCCTGCTGCTCGGCGAGATGCTCGAAGCCGGCTTCTCCGGGCTGCTGGCGCGCCGCCTGATCGAAACCCTGCCGGACGAGCTGCAGCCGCAGGAGGGCCGCAAGCTGCTGGTGACCGCGGTGAATCGCCGCCTGCGCACGCTGACCGCCGAGAACGACCTCATCGACCGCGGCGGCGTGTTCGCGCTGGTCGGCCCCACCGGCGTCGGCAAGACCACCACCACCGCCAAGCTGGCGGCGCGCTGCGTGGTGCGCTACGGCGCCGACAAGCTGGCCCTGCTGACCACCGACGGCTACCGCATCGGCGCCCACGAGCAATTGCGCATCTATGGCCGCATCCTCGGCGTGCCGGTGCATGTGGTGCGCGACAGCGAAGACCTGCGGCGCACGCTGGGCGAGCTGCGCGGCAAGCACATGGTGCTCATCGATACCGTCGGCATGAGCCAGCGCGACCGCATGGTGGCCGAACAGGCGGCGATGCTGATGCGCGCCGGCAATGTGCAGCGCCTGCTGATGCTGAACGCCACCAGCCGCGGCGACACTCTCGACGACGTGATCCGCAGCTATGCCGGCGAAGATCTCGCCGGCTGCATCCTCACCAAGGTGGACGAAACCGCCGCGCTGGCGCCGGCGCTCGATGCCGTGGTGCGGCACGGCCTGCTGCTCGCCTATGTGGCCAACGGTCAGCGCGTGCCCGAGGACCTGCACCTGCCGAATCGCAACTACCTGCTGCACCGCGCCTTCAAGCAGCCGAAGGACGAGTCGGTGCATCGGCTCAGGAGCGAGGAGCTTGGCCTGGTCATGCCGGCTGCGTTCGACGCCCATGAGCGCGGCGCCTCGCTGGTCTGAGGCGATGGGCGGCGACCAGGCGGACGGACTGCGGCGCCTGTTCGGGGCTCCGGCGATGACGCTGGAGGTGGCGGCGCGCGATACGGACGTGATCGATGCCTATGTGCGCATCAAGCGTTATGTGTTCGAGCAGAACTGCGGGCACTTTCGCATCGCCATCAGCCATGCGCGCTCGGAGGCCGAAGCGCAAGGCGTATTCGACAACCTGCAGCGCGTGGCGCACGAATACCTGGGCATGGTGCGGCTCGAGTATCTCGGCATGGCCGCAACTCAGACTGGCGGCGGCCAGGCGCGCCCCCGGCGGCCGGCGGCCAGCCACGATTCGGTGTTATAGTTTTGTGGCCCCTTGCCTGTCGTCTCATTGCCTTTTACGAACCGCGCCGCCGAGCAGCGCGCCATTTTGAGCCAGACGTATCCGACGATGTATACCTCCCAGGGCACGCTCGAGAAGGAGCGGCTCGTCAACCAATATGTCCCCCTGGTCAAACGGATCGCCTTCCACCTGATGGCGAAACTGCCGGCCAGTGTGCAGGTGGACGACCTCGTGCAGAACGGCATGCTCGGCCTGCTCGATGCGCTCGGCCGTTTCGAGGAGGGGCTCGGCGCGCAATTCGAAACCTATGCCGTGCAGCGCATCCGCGGCGCCATGCTGGACGGCCTGCGCGAGAACGACTGGTTGCCGCGCGGGCTGCGCAAGGAGATGCGCCGCGTCGAGGGTGTCATCCAGAAACTCGAGCACCAGCAGGGGCGGCATCCCAGCGAGGGCGAGCTGGCTGCCGCGCTGGAAATGCCGCTCGCCGAGTACCAGAAGCTGCTGCAGGATGCGCGCGGCCACCAGCTGGTCTATCTCGAAGACCTGGCGGACGAGGGGGACGACTATCTTGACCGCCATGCCGCCGCTGCCGCGCCCGATCCCCTCGAACTGCTCGAGGAGAGCAACACGCGCGCTGCATTGGCGGCGGCGATCGCCAAGCTGCCGGAGCGCGAAAAAATGATGATGGCGCTGTATTACGAACAGGACCTCAACCTGCGCGAGATCGGCGCGGTGATGGGCGTCACCGAATCGCGGGTTTGCCAGCTGCACACCCAGGCGGTGGCGCGCCTGCGCGCCGCCATGCTCGACGATGCCGGCGCGCTCAAGACCGCGGCCAGGCGCCGCGGCCGCAAACCCAAAGTGGCGCAGGCGACCTGACCATCATGGACAGAATCAGCATCGTCGGCCTCGCCCTCGGCATAGCCGCCATCCTCGGCGGTCAGGTGCTGGAGGGCGGACATGTCGCCTCGCTGTTCCAGCCGACCGCCTTCCTCATCGTCATCGGTGGCACGCTCGGCGCGGTCATGCTGCAAAGCCCGCTGACGGCCTTCGTCACCGGCATCAAGATGGCCCGCTGGGTATTCTCGCCGCCGCAGATCGAGCCGCAGCAGCTGATCGAGCAGATGGTGCGCTGGAGTCATGTGGCGCGCAAGGAAGGCCTGCTGGCGCTCGAGGCCCAGTCGCTCACGGTAACCGATCCGTTCCGCCGCCGCGGGCTGCAACTGCTCGTCGATGGCGTCGAACCCGAGCGCCTGCGCGAAGTGCTGGAAGTCGAGATCGACGCCTATGCCGAACAGATGAAGCTGGCGGCCAAGGTCTGGGAGTCGGCCGGCGGCTATTCGCCGACCATCGGCATCCTCGGCGCCGTGATGGGGCTGATCCACGTCATGGAGAACCTGTCCGACCCGTCCAAGCTCGGCGCCGGCATCGCGGTCGCCTTCGTCGCGACCATCTACGGGGTGGGCGCGGCCAACCTGATCTTCCTGCCCATGGCGAAGAAGCTGCAGTACAACATCGCCCGCCTGGTGACGCTGCGCGAAATGTTCGTCGATGGCCTGATCGGCATCGCCAACGGCGACAATCCGCGCATCATCGAGAGCCGCATGCAGGGATACATTGTATGAACCCCGCAGCCGGCCGGCGCATTTCCGGGCCTTCCAGTTCCGGCCGGCTGGGCTAGACGTGCCGACGATCATGGCAAGGCGTCGCCGCGGGGAGGAGGAGCATGAAAACCATGAGCGCTGGCTCGTCTCCTATGCCGACTTCATCACCCTGCTGTTCGCTTTTTTCGTCGTGATGTATGCGCTGTCCTCGATCAACGAGGGCAAGTACCGCATCCTGTCCGAATCGATCTCCTCGGCATTCCGCAACGTGCCGGGCAGCGCCGCCACCACCCTGGTGCAGGTCAGCCCGGATGCGCCGACGACGATCCCCATCCGCAAGCCGCAGGTCGCCAACATCAAGCCCGACATCAACCGGGAAAAGAACCGCGAACTGCTGCGCAGCAAGGCGAAGGAAATCCAGACGGCACTCGCGCCGCTGGTCCAGCAGGGCCAGGTGCGCATCACCGAGGGAGCGCTCGGCATCACGGTCGAAATCAATGCCAGCGCGCTGTTCGAATCCGGCGAGGCGCGCCTGCAGGTTCCCGCCGTGCGGGCGCTCACCGCGGTGGGGCAGATTCTCGCCACCACCGACTTTCCGATCACCGTCGAGGGGCATACCGACAATGCGCCGATCAACACGCCGCTCTACCCCTCGAACTGGGAACTCTCCGGCGCCCGCGCCGCCAGCGTGGTGCGCCTGTTCATCGACAACGGGGTCGATCCGCGCAGCCTGACCGCGACCGGCTATGCCGAGCAGCGCCCCGTTGCCGACAACGCCAGCCCCGAGGGGCGCCAGCGCAACCGCCGCGTCGCCATCAACCTGGAAGCGAAGACGCCCGACCAGGTGAAGGAACTCGCGCTGCCTGAGTAGGTTTTTATGCCTTGCCGAGGATTCGGCCGCCCTTGTCGGCCTGCTGCTGGCCGTCGGGGCCGTAGTTCATGGCCCGGTTGGCGGCTGTCATCAGGGTGGCCAGGGCCTGCTGGTTGTGCTGCAGGTTGAGGGCGATCAGTTTGCCGTTGGTCTCGTTGAGATCGCGCGCCTGGCTGGCGAGGTCCAGCAGCCGCTGCCAGGCCGGGCGCTGAGCCGTCCGGTCCGGGCGGGCGAGCCAGGTTTCCATGCCGCTGCGTCCGGCTGCCAGGCCGAGGGCGGCCAACAGGCGCTCGCGCGATTGCGCGAGGGCGGCCAGTTCGGCGGCCAGGGCGGTTTTTTTGTCGACCAGCGGCAGCAGGGCGTCTATGGTGTTTGCGGTGTTTGCTTCGCCACGGGAGAGCAGTTCCTGCTCGCGTTTCAGCAGGCCGAGGAACTCGACCAGCTTGGCGCTTTCCTCGCCCAGCAACTGGGCCAGCAACAGACCGGGCTGGGAAATGCGGGGTGGCGAAACAGGGTGGGGAGTAAGCGCCACGCCGCGATCAGACGGCCGGTTTGCGGTGCTCGAGCATGTCGCGCACGCTGGAGAGCAAGCCGTCGGCGATGCGTTCGGGGTTGATCTGGAAACGCCCTTCCGCGATGGCCGCCTTGATTTCGGCGACGCGCTCGGCGTTGATCGGCGCTTCGCCGGCGCCGACTTCCTGCAGGCGGGCGGAAAGCGATGAAATATCGACGCGCTCGCCCGTTCCCGCGCGGGCCGGTTGCATTGCGGCGGCGGGACCGCGCGCCCGGCCGGAATCGGGCGTGCTGCTGACGGAGGGGGTGGCGCTGTTGATTTTCATGGCGGTTCGTTTCCTAAGCGATTCTTTTCATGGGCCGCCCCTATGGATACCTGGGCGCCTGCTGTAGCAGTGTACGGCATGCAGGGCGGAAACTTGAGCCCCGATTCGTTTGCCGCTCCATGGCTACGGGCTTGATTATAGGCAGAACTTCAATAATTGACTTCGACCAGGCCGCCCTCGCGGGCAATTCCGCTGATTACCTGGCCGTTGCCGAGCCTGACCTGGGCGACCTGGCCGGCGACGGCATTGTTGAGCGCCCGGCCTTCGTTGGTGACGGCAAACCCCGGGCCGCGTGAAACGACCTTGACCGTCTGACCCTGGCGCACCACGGTCAGGGCCTTGAGCATGTCGGCGCGCAGCGGCCGGCCGGCCGGAATCGAGGTAGCGGCAGCCTTGCCGACCGCCAGGGCGGACTCGGTGAGGATGTTGGCGGGCAACTCGGACAGGTCGCCCAGCTGGGTGGCCAGATCGTCCTCGGCGACGACCTGCCCCTGGGCGATGGGACGGGCGCTGATCAGGTAGTCGGCCTTGACGCGGATATGCACCGGCACATAGACGCGCCAGCCGGCCTCGTTCAGGCAGCGCACCAGGACGTTGCTGCGCCCCCAGCCCTGCGCCCCCTGCGGGCGGCTGACATCGAAGGCAGTGCAGGGAGTGAGCTGATTGCCCGGATCGAGTCCGCCGACCTCGAAACTGACCTGGCCGGGCAGACCCTTGGTCTGGATCCGCAGCCAGCTTTCGATGGCCTTCTTGACGGGAGCGGGGTCCTGCTGGGCATGCGCGGGCGCAAGGGTCAGGGCAAGGGCGAGGGTGGCAAGCAGGAAGAGAAGATGGAGGGCAGGAATTCGCATGCCTGAATTAAACCATTCCGCTTGTTTCCAGGTTTGGCTGCGCACCCGGGCTTTCTTGCCGCATTTCTCATAAGAAAACGAAGGGCCGCCCCGAGTTTTCTTGGCCCCTTGAGGGATGGAATCCGCGCAGCGGATTTATGGGATGGGCTGATAGGCAAGAATTGCCGGCTGCCGGCCCCGGTTGCCGGCAACAAGCCGGGCGCAGGGCGTATTCGGTGTGTGGCAGGGCCTTGCGAAGGGCTGGCACGTTTGCTGCATGGTGTAACTGCCAAGGAAATTTGAGCTCCTCATAACAACAGCGACGCCATGATCGACCGCCTCGAACAAGACCTGAGTTTCACCCGCGCCGCGCTCAGCCTGCGCAGCCAGCGCCAGGAGCTGCTCGCCTCGAACATCGCCAATGCCGACACGCCGCACTACAAGGCGCGCGACATCGATTTCAAAACGGCCCTGGCGAATGCGGCAGGCGCGCGCGGCGTGCAGCCGCCGGGCCCGGTGCAGGTGGCGCGCACCCACGCCGGCCATCTGGGTGCCGCGGGCGGGGCGCTGGCCGTCGCGGCCAGCCAGTATCGCACCGAGTACCAGGGCGCCGTCGATGGCAATACCGTGAACCTGGACATCGAGCGGGCGGCCTTTGCCGAAAACGCCATGCAGATGGAGGCGCTGATGAACTTCATCAGCCGCCGCTTCCGCTCCCTGAGCATGGCCATCCAGGGCCAGTAAGGGAAGAAAACCCATGAGCGACTTCAGAATCTTCGCCATCGCCGGTTCCGCGCTGACCGCCCAATCGGCCCGCCTGAATGCCGTCGCCAGCAACCTTGCCAACGCCGACAGCGTGGCAGGCGCCGACGGCCAGCCCTACCGCGCCAAGCAGGTGGTGTTCCGGGCCACTCCGGTCGAGGGCGGCGGTGTCGGCGTGCGCGTCACCCAGGTGGTCGATAGCGCCGCGCCCCTGCGCATGCAGTACGACCCCGCCAATCCCGCCGCCAACGAGCAGGGCTACGTCGCGCTGCCGAACGTGAATGTCGTCGAGGAAATGGTGAACATGATTTCCGCCTCGCGCGCCTACCAGAACAATGCGGAAGTGATGAATACCGCCAAGGCCCTGATGACCAAGGCCCTGGCGATCGGACAGTAACGCCGGCCAGCCAGCGGAGCAAACGGACATGACCTCAGCCATCACCAACAACCCTGCCGCGGACATCTATGCCGCACTCAACGTCGGCCGCGACAAGGCCGGCACTGCCATGGAAGACATCCAGAACCGCTTTCTGACGCTGCTGACGGCGCAGCTGCGCAACCAGGACCCGACCTCGCCCCTGGACAGCGCGCAGATGACCTCGCAGCTGGCGCAGATCAGCACCGTGGACGGCATCGAGCGGCTCAACGCCACGCTGCAGAAGATGCTCAACAGCAGCAGCGACGCCCAGGCCCTGCAGGCCGCCGCCCTGGTCGGCCGCAATGTGCTGGTGCCCGGCAGCGCGCTGCCGCTGACCGGCGGCGCCGCCGTCGGCGCGGTGGAACTGGCCGGCCCGGCGGACCAGGTCACGGTGGCCATCAAGGATGCCAGCGGACTGGTGCAGCGGACCATCAACCTGGGCGCGCTGCCTGCCGGCATCCACGGCTTCGCCTGGGACGGCAAGAACGACGGCGGCGTTCCGGTGGTGGATGGCGCCTACAGCATGAGCTTCACGGCCGAGCAGGCCGGCAAGAAGGTTGCGGCGACAGCCCTGGCGCTCGGCCTGGTGTCGAGCGTTGCGCGCGGAAGCGGCGCGCAAGCGGGCACGACGGTCAATGTGGGTTCGCTGGGCGCCTTCGCCATGGCGGACATCAAGGAAATCCTCTAATTCTCTGACGGGAGACGGCAATGAGCTTTCAACAAGGATTGAGCGGTCTGAATGCGGCGGCCAAGGCGCTCGACGTGCTGGGCAACAATATCTCGAACTCCGGCACGGTCGGCTTCAAGTCTTCCACCGCCACGTTCGGCGACGTCTATGCGGCCTCGCTGGGCGCCGGCAACCAGATCGGCATCGGCGTTTCGGTGAGCGGCGTCAACCAGCAATTCACCCAGGGCAACCTGACGGTGAGCAGCAACCCCCTCGATGTCGCCATCAACGGCCAGGGCATGTTCCGCCTCTCGAACAACGGCGCCATCACCTTCACGCGCAACGGCCAGTTCAACATCGACAAGAACGGTTACGTGGTGAACGCCAGCGGCTACCGGCTCACCGGCTACCTGGCCAACGCCGCCAACGTCATCGTGCCCTCGACGCCGGCCGAGATCTTCATCAACACCGCCGACCTGCAGCCGCAGCCGACCGGCAACTCGGGTGCCGGCGCGCGCATCGGCCTCAACCTCGATTCGCGGCAGGCCGTCAATGCCCTGGCATTCAACGTCAACGACCCGACCACCTACAACAGCTCGACCTCGATCACGGTGTACGACTCACTTGGCAACCCGCACCTGATGTCGCTTTACTTCAAGAAGACGGCTGCCAACAGCTGGGACCTCTATACCAACCTGAACGGCGGTCCTCCTTCCGCAGCGACTGGCCTGGTATTCAACAGCACGGGCGCACTGACGACGCCCGCGACCGGCATCATTCCGCAGTCCCACGCGGTGACCACGGGCGCGACCACACCGCTGGCATTCAACCTCAACCTGAGCGGCTCGACGCAGTACGGCAACATCTTCGGCGTGAACAACGTGGCCCAGGATGGCTACACCTCGGGCCGCCTGTCCGGCCTCAGCATCGCGGCCGACGGCACCGTCCAGGGCCGCTACAGCAACGGCCAGTCGCGCGACCTGGCTCAAATAGTGCTGGCCAACTTCAACAACCCGAACGGCCTCTCCTCGCTGGGCAACAACCAGTGGGGCGAGACGGCGGATTCCGGCCAGCCGCTGGTCGGCGTGCCGGGCAGCGGCTCGCTCGGCGTGGTGCAGTCGGCGGCCTACGAGGAATCCAACGTCGACCTGACGGCCGAACTGGTGTCGATGATCACCCAGCAGCGCGCCTACCAGGCCAACGCACAGACCATCAAGACGCAGGACCAGATCCTGCAGACGCTGGTCAACCTCCGTTAAAAGTCGGTTCTCGTAGGACGGCGCAATATCCATGGACAAACTGATCTACACCGCGATGACCGGCGCCAGCGCCACGCTGGGACGCCAGGCGGCCGTGGCGCACAACCTCGCCAACGTCAGCACGCATGGCTACCGCGCCGAGGAGCATCGCCTGCGCGCGGTGCAGGTGCAGACGCACAACAGCCTGCCCGCCGCCCTGCCGACGCGCGTCGCCGCCGATTGCCGCTCGCTGGGCGTCGAACTCGAGCACGCCACCTGCCAACTCCGCCGCCGGCTGGCCGCCGCCAGGCGGCTGGCACCCTAGGACGGTCAGGCTAAATCT
>CAYYHO010000030.1:10228-10702 GCA_964471725.1 uncultured Methyloversatilis sp.
AGCCTGCCCGCCGCCTTGCCGACGCGGGCCTTCGCCGTCGATGCCTCCACGCACAGCGATTTCAGCGAAGGCGCGCTGATGCATACCGGCGGCATCTTCGATGTCGCGCTGCGCGGCCGCGGCTGGCTGGCGCTGGCGCTGCCGGATGGCAGCGAGGCTTATACGCGCAACGGCGGCCTGGAAATTTCCGAGAACGGCGTGCTGCAGACGCGCGGCGGCATTCCGGTGCAGGGCGATGGCGGCCCGATCACCATTCCGCCGGATTCACGCGTCTCCATCGAAGTCGATGGCACGATCTCGGTGACGCCGCAGACCGGTGCGCAGAACACCGTGAATGCGGTCGGCCGCCTCAAGCTGGTGAATCCGCCGGAAGCCGATCTGGTGCGCGGCCCGGATGGTTTGTTCCGGCTCGCCGGCGGCGATCCGGCAGCCCAGGATGACAAGGTGCGCATCGCCGCTGGCTACCTGGAAAAC
>CAYYHO010000031.1:0-7274 GCA_964471725.1 uncultured Methyloversatilis sp.
AGAGAAGAAACAAAGCCCGCCGGAGCGGGCTTTTCGGAGGGTTGGGACTTTGCCTAGACTTGTTTGCACACTGTATAAACAGTAGCGCCATCATCAACATAGGTTGTTGTGGCAGCAGGCGCTGCATTGAGCGTATATGCGCCACCTGCCCCTGCAGCAACACCACGCACGGTGCCGGTTGCCGGTTTGCCGTCATCGAATTGTGCATCAATTGCGTTGGCAACTTTACCGAGCAGGTTTGTCGAGCAAATGATCAAGCCGGACAGACCCAGGCCACCTTGTTGCACGTGCAAGACTCCACCAACGGCGTTTTGCGGATTGAGGCGACCTGAAGTTGCAGATGTGTCGCCGCCGACAAAACCAGCAAGACGCAAATGGTGCCAGAAGTGGCAGTTTTCCTGGGCACTTGTTGCGGTACAGGTGATAACGTTGGCCACCGCGGCATCTCCTACTTGGGTATCGCCATTGCCCGCAATCGCTGCAGGGTTGGTCCAACGGGCCGCGGCTTGATCGTCGTCGCCTGGGAATTTCTTGTAGCGATCCTGATAGCCATACACGGCTGCGCTCATGCCGTTCAGGTCATTGGCGATATTCTTGATCTTCGCCTGAGTGATCAACTCCTGCCCCTTCAGCACACCGCCGAGCAGCAGGCCGATGATGACCAGCACGATGGCAATTTCAACTAGGGTAAAGCCGGATTGTTTGTTCATTTGTTTGCCTCTCTGGGGTATATCTCTGATGATTTCTAAGCATTATCTGTGCCAGGTATTTTACTGGCTTGATTTGCCGTATTTGCTACGAAAGACGCAGAAAAGCTTGTCTATTGCTTTCGTAGTCGCCGGTTCATGGACGGTTTTCTGCCGCAGCGTCGAAGTATTGACAGTCTGGCGGTGTCCGAAAATGGTCAATATGTCTCGATCCGGACAGGGTTCTGTGCAGGCTGCCCCGGCGGGATAGAATCGGTCACGCTGAGCGGGTGCTTGCCCAGCGGCGAAACGGGGGATGCTTCGTGATGTGGAAAGGACATGTTTCCTGGGCAATTATGGTTGCGAGGAATCCACGACTTGATCGATACGCGCGCACGCTGACAGCCTGACCGATCAGTGACCATCCCGTTCCTTTCCGTCCTCCCGCCCGTAGCCCGCCGACGCTGGATTTTCCTGGCATTCCTGCTCGCCCTGCACCTGGTGTTCCTGCAAGGGCCGGCAACGCCTCTGGGGCAGGTCCTGTTCTTGTCCCATATCGGCCTGGGTTTGTTGTGGCAGCCCTTTGTCCATCCCCGCCGACGTTTGGGCCTGGCGGGTACCGTTGCCGTTGTGCTGTGCGCCGGCCTGTTCGCCTATTTGCTCAATTGGGGGCTGCTGGCGCTGTGGGCGATGCTGCTCACCGGGGTGGTCGGCGGCAAGGTCTTCCTGTTTCCCAACCGCTGGGAGCGCCTGTTCCATTTGATGGCGCTCGGATATCTGGCCACTGCTGTGCTGGCGCTGATCCTGCCCAATGCGCTGGCAGGAACCAGCCTGGCGGAGCCTGCCCTGATCGACCTGGTGATTTATTTGACCCCGGCGGTTTTCCTCGTCATGGCTGTGTTGCCTCTGGGTTTGGGTGAAGCGGGCCTGGGTCAAGCCAGCCAGGGCGGCACGGGGCAGGGCCTTGCCGAACGCGGCGAGATTGTCGATTTTGTCTATGGCGTGTTCGTTTTCCTGCTGCTGGCAGTGATCGTGCTGGGCAGCCTGGGTTACGCGCTGCTGTTCAAGGCCGGCTACTTCGAGGCCATGCTGGTGACATTGGCGCTGGTGGCGGGCATCCTCTTGCTGCTGGGCTGGATCTGGAATCCGCGCGCGGGCTTCGGCGGGCTGGGTAGCGCCATGGCGCAACATGTCATGTCCCTCGGCCTGCCGCTCGAGGATTGGCTGCAGTCGCTGGCGGAACTGGCGAAATGCGAAGCGGATCCGGACCGGTTTCTGGAACGGGCCTGCGCCGAACTGCCGCTGAGGATGCCCGGGGTGGTGGGTGGGGCCTGGCAGGAATCGGGGCGCGCGCACGAGTTCGGCTCGCAGCGGGGACACGTCACCCGCTTCGCGTATGGGCGGATCGCGATCGAGCTGGCGACGCGCGCCCAGCCCAGCCCTGCCATGCATTGGTACTACGGACTGACGACGCAGCTGCTGGCCGAATTCCACCTCGGGAAGTGGCGCGCCCAGGAACTGCAGCGGCTTTCCTATGTCGAGGCGATCCACGAAACCGGCGCCCGCCTGACGCACGACATCAAGAACCTGCTGCAATCCCTGGATACGCTGTGCGTCGCCTCGAAGCAGGAGGCGGAGCCCTCGATGCGCTTCGCCGATCTGATGCGGCGGCAGCTGCCCGAAATCTCGTCGCGTTTGCGCCAGACCCTTGCCAAGCTGTCGTCCCCCGCTGCGCAGGTACGCAGTGAAACGATGCCGGCCGCGATGTGGTTCTCCCAACTGGCGACACGCCATGCCGCGTCCAGGGCCAGGTTTGTCCAGGACGGGAATCCGAGCGCGCAAACGGTACTGGACGCGAATCTGTTTTCTACCGTGGCGGAGAACCTGCTGCAGAATTTTGCCGACAAGCTGAACGCGCAACCCGGCATCGAGGCAGAAGTCAGGTTGCGGGTGGTCGATGGAATGCTCTGGCTCGAAGTGACCGATACCGGCTCTGCCATGCCGGCCGAACTGGCCGCCAGGCTGTTCGCGTACCCGGTACCTTCACAGGGCGGGCTGGGCGTCGGCCTTTACCAGAGCGCCCGCCTGGCAGAGCGGGGCGGCTATCGGCTCGAGCTGGCGGAGAACCGCGACGGCTGCGTGCGCTTCAGCTTGGCGCCGGCCGGTCTCCCGCCGACAGGCGGCTGCTGAGTCGATAAACCGAGACCTCGCCCTTGCCTTTGAGGGCGAGCTTCTGGACCGGGTGAAAGGCGAAGCCGTCGACGAGGCGATGATGGGTGACGGCGTCGCAGTAAATCATGCCGGGCTTGGCTTCGCTGGTGAGGCGGCTGGCCAGGTTGACCGTGTCCCCCCACAGGTCGTAGATGAACTTGTGCTTGCCGACGATGCCGGCCACCAGGGGGCCAGTGCCGATGCCGATGCGTATCTCGAGGTTTGCGGTGTTCACCCGGAAATCGCGGCCAAGTATGTCGTTCATCGCCAGGGCAAGCTCGGCCATCGCCGTGGTGTAGTCCGCGTTGGGCGAATTGATGCCGCCGGCGACCATGTAGGCATCGCCGATGGTCTTGATCTTCTCAAGTCCATGCCTGTCGACCAGGTCGTCGAAGGCCGAGAAAACCTGGTTGAGCATGTCGAACACCCGGCCTGGCGCCATGTGGGCGGCGACCTCGGTGAAGTTGACGATATCGGCGAACATCACGGTGGCATCGGGGATGCGGTCGGCGATGGTCTGCTCCTGATTCTTCAGGCGCCGCGCGACCGGCGCCGGCAGGATGTTGAGCAGCAAATGTTCGGAGCGGTCCTGTTCGGTTTGCAGCAGCCGGTGCGCTTCTTCGAGACGCGCCTGGATGCGGCGCTTTTCCTCGATCGAAAAACGCAACAGCACATAGATCATGGTTGCCACGGCGACGAAATTCAGGACGAAGAACACGATGCTGGTCGAAACCGGCACCACGATCGGAGACCGCGCAGCCGAGTCGGCCGTCATGAAATCGAAATAACCCGAAAGGATCGTGAGAAAAACCCAGGCAATGAACCAGGCAGCGGACTCGCGGACGCCGAAAAAAAGAATCGCACCCACCGGGGCCAGCAAGCCCCAGAGGACGATGCCGCTCGCGGATATGAAATTGCCGATCGACCACTGGATGACGAAGGGCGCGAGCAGGAACAGCGCCAGTTGCGAAATGCGGAAAAAGTTGAAGTTGCGCGTCAGGATGTAGAGCAGCGCATTGGCCGCCAGCGCCAGCTGGAACAAATAGGGGTAGGTGACCGAAAATTGCGGCCCGATCATCCAGTAGATCGTCAGCCAGGCCATCGATGCTACGCTGGCCAGGCCAGTGGCAAACATCAGCAACTGCTTGTTGAGTTGGAGTTCCGGGCTATCGCCGGGCTCGACGCCGCCGGCGTGCAGGCGTTCGACGAAGCGTATGCCTGAGGGGAGGGGGGGCGCAGCCGGTTTCATTCGCAAAGGACCGTCGAGCTCAAACGCATGCGGGGAGTGTCGCAGGAAGCGACCGAAGCGGTCAAGCGCGGAGCGTACCCCCGGCGAACCTACAGGGTCCGGCCGGCAGAAATGAGACGGTTGATGAGGGTGCTGGCCGGCAACCAGGTGACGATGTCGTCGTATTCGCCGCCGCCGCCAGTGGCGGTGCTTGCCGTGCGGCTGAAATAATTGAGCGGGCCGGCGTGGTTGAGGTCCTCGTCGGCATTGGTGGCGGAACCGTCGGGCAGTGCAACCCCGGCGTCGGTCGTGCCCCAGCGCAGCTTGCCGTGGGAAAAGATCACCGCGGGTACGCAGGCGGCAGGCGTGGTGCAGGCCGCCTGCCCCGCCAGATACACCGCATTGCCGGCTGTGTCGCGCGTCTGCACCGTGCGAGTGGCGATGCTGGTCAGGGTGATCGTGCTGTTGGCATAGGCGGGGGTGACGCTGTAGCGGATCAGCTTGTTCCAGGCGTCACTGCGGGTGACGCCGAGGCTGGCCCAGGGGATGAAGCCGCTGCAGGCGGCATCGTCGGCGCAATTCGCCGGGTTTTCCATGCCGTCGGTGGCCGAGGCGGCGGGCCGGGGCAGGCGGCCATTGACGACGGCGAAGCCGAGCAGGGCTTCCTGGATGTTGGCCAGCGTGGCGCGTGTTTCGTTGCTGCGTCGCATGTCGTCCTGGGCGGTCATCGGCAACAGCATGCCGCCGATCAGCAGCGCGACGATCACCAGCACCACCGCCATTTCGGTGAGGGTGAAGCCGCGCTGCGGAAAACTCGGCGCTGGCGGGACGGCATTTTGCGGGATCAGGGCAGCCATGTGGTGAAGAAGTCGGAGATGTTGATGATCTGGTCGTTGGCTGCGGTACTTTGCGAGGTGGTGAACCCCAGGCGAATAGAGCGCAACGCTTCCGCATAGCACATATTATCGCCCGATGAGCAGGTCTGGCCCGCAGGGCAGGAACCGCTTGAACATGCGGATCCCTGGATGTCATAGATCGTTGGCGTATCCCTCAAATGGGCCGAGTATGCAGGATATTGACTTGCCATCGGGTCGGTGGTGTTCTTCATTGCGGCAATTTTGCTGGTATCGGTCTCGCTGTGCTTGAGCAACCAGACCTCCAGCAAGAAAGTCTTGCTGCGGGAAACGGCATCGCTCGCTGCGGGATTGCGGGTTAGCTCCACACGCACATGGATGTCCTGGTTTACTGGAATCTGGCTCAAGCCCGGATCGAGCTTGTACACGCCAGCACCCTGCAGCGGAGGCAGCGGCGCCTCGGGATTCCGCGGCGGCGGTCGCGGAGAAGGGGGCGGTGTCGGCCATCCATGCACGTTGTCGTCTTCCCCCCGCGGCAGAATGCACGCCCCGCCACTGCAAAAGCGCGGCGCTCTGCACAGGGTGGTACATGCTCCCGCTGCAATGTCAGACTCCCCGCCCCAATACACGATGCCGAAATGCCCGCCGATGTAATTCGGGTCACTGCGCCCATTGGCCAGTGTATTGGCGGCAAACGGGTTCAATGCCGCCCTTTGGCTCAGGGTTTGTGTCGTATCGATCTCGATGCCGATTTTTGGATGGGTAATGCCTGGCGTGACCCCGTTGTTGCCCGAATATCCCAGATGCTGAGCGGCGGCCCCGCAAACATTGGCAGGGTTGCGGTCGCCATCGATGATGGCGAAGACAAAACCTTCACCGGTATCCTGAATGCGGAACTTGAAATAACTGCGCAGGCCTTTGCCCAGCAAACGAGTTTCGGGAGTCCAACTGCAGCCGAAGAAGGCTCGGGCGTTAAAGAGTCGTTGAAAGGGGGTGATCGTGAAAAGACGACCCAGGGTCAGTGTGCTGGTGGATGGATCGTAGTTCGATAATTGCCCGCCCAGGGCATTCAGCGCAGGAGATGCAACCTGATTCAAACTGGCGCCGACGGGGATGCAGCGTGCAATGTCCTGCGCGGCCTGCTGTGGCGGGGCGCGGTCGAACAGGCTGGCGCCGTCGAACGTGCTCCCGGCGCCGGTGAAGCTGGCCAGGTTGCCGCCTTCGAGATAATTCGCCGGCGTGTTCTTTTGTGTCGCGCTGATGCGCTGTTGGGTGGCATTGCGCTGTCCGCCGAACAGCAGGACGCCGGCGCAGTTGGGGTCGCCGGCGACCGTGAAGTTGCCGCTGTTCGGCCTGGCGACGAAAATCATCTCGCGGTAATGGCTGAAGTAGCCGAGCGGGTGCTGGTTGTCGTCGTAACAACTCGCGGCCGCGATGCGCCCGGCGCTCTTGTCCGCGGGCGGCGTGTAGCCGCCGATCGGCGCCGGGATGAAGCCGGTGCCGGCCGCGATCTGGTCGCGCAGGCAGCCGGTCATGCGGTCCAGCAGGCTGTTGATGTCGGTGCGGTAATGGGCGTTGTTGCGGATGGCCCCGAACAGCTGATCGGCGGTGATCGGCAGGCCGATGTCGTTGGCGGCAAGTGTGCAGCTGCTGCCCTGGCAGCCGTTCGGCTGGAAGTTGCCGCCGGCTGCAAACACCTTGCCGCGAGCGACGAGCGCCTTGGCTGCGTCCGGGTCGTTGCCCGGGTCGGAGTCGCCCGTGGCGCCGCTGGCGAGATTGGTGCCGGACAGGTAGTTGGTGACGCCGCCGAGAGCGCCGGCGGTGGCCGGATCGAGATAGTTGGCGACATGGTAGTTGCCGCCGCACTGGCGCACGTCGTCGCCGGGCGCATTGCTGCGATCCTGCCCCGGCAGGGGCGGGCCGGGAGCGAAGATCACCGCGACCGGCCGCTCGTGGGCGGAGGCGAGCGCGCTGACGAGGGCGTTGCTGCCATTGGCGACGACGATGTCGAGCTGGCCGGGGGTATCGCTGTTCATGGGGGGCAGCAGCGGCGCCGGCGAGGCGCGCTGGATACGGCCGTGCAGGGATGAGACGATCAGCCACAGGCATTCGCCGTGGCCGTCGCGCAGGGGCTCGATGCCCAGCGTCCGCCAGGGAAAGCGGCCGACGACGGTCGGGCCTATGCCGTTGGCGTCGAACACCAGGCCGGTGAAGTTGTTGGCATCGCAGCCTTCGAGCGGGTTGTTGCCGGCATCCCGGCAGCCGGGATCGATGTTCTGGTTGCGCGAGCTGCCC
>CAYYHO010000031.1:7284-10607 GCA_964471725.1 uncultured Methyloversatilis sp.
GTCGGGCAGCGGCAGGTAGCCGTACATGCTGCGGTCATCCTCGCCGCTGGCGTCGAGGTCCTTGGCGGCCTGGGCATCGCGGTATTTGAGTGCATAGCCAAACAGGGCGTCGCGCGCCTGCATGAGTGCGCTATTGGTCTTTTGTGCCCGGCGTGCCTCGATGGTTTCCGGAGCGAAGCTGTTGACGACATAGGTCAGACCGCCCATCACCAGCAGGACGAGGAAGATCAGCAGTGCAGCGCCACGCTGTCCGTTCATTGAGAACATTGCCGCGTGCCGTCCCGCCAGCGCCGACTTTTCAGCGCCGGCTTGCGGGCCGGTGCACGCGGATCTCGCCGTCCGCGAGACCGCTGTCGGTCTGGCGTGTCGCCCGGTTGATGGATTCGCCCACCTTCAGATCGACGGGCTCTTCGACGCCGGGAGCGCCCGTCGACAGGATGGCGCGCCCGGGTTGCTGGCGCGTCGGGGTCGCCAGAACTCCGGTACTGGCCGCGTTTTCGGCTTGCGGGCGGTTATTGACCCAGACGGTGGACTTGCCGCCGGAGCGCACCACGACGCCATCGAGACGCAGGCTGCCGCCTTCCAGGCTGCGGGTCTCCTGGATGTTGTGCTGCCGCTGGCGCTCGAGGCTGGCGCGCCATTCCGGGGTCATGAACAGGCGCCCCAGGCCGGGCGTGGGCTCCGCTGCGCGGGCGTTGGCTGCCTGGATTGACAACCCGGCTGCGGCAATCGCCAACAGCCGGCGCGGGCGGCTCATAGGATTTCCTCCAGCGTGATCCAGTCGATCTCGCAACTGGCCCTGAGTGCCGGTTCGGCCGACTGGGGTGCGCCATTGACCCGCTCGATCCTGCAGCTTTTCACGCTGACCAGCGCCTGTACCTGCGCCGCGACATCGGCGAGCAGGCCAAGCAGGTCATTTTCATGCAGCAGCGGCATCTCCAGTTTCATACGACTGGCATAGAAGTCGAAGCCGCCCGCAGACGGGTTTTTCTCGTCAAGCAGACGGCGTGGCGCGATTTCATATTCGAGGCCGAGCAGGCGGCGGGATTCCTTGATGCGGCGCAGGGTTTCGACCCATTCGAGGCGTTTTTCCGGGACCACGCGATTCTGCCGCAGCAGTTCGTGGTAGCGGTTGATCTTGGCGCGTATTTCGCGTTCGTCGTCATGCACGCGGTCCAGCTTGGCTCCGGTTTCGGCCTGCTTTGCCCGGGCCTGCCGCTCTGCCTGAGCGGCCTGGCGGTCGAAATGCAGCGCCAGGGAGATGGCTGCGGCGGCGAACAGGCTCGACAGCAACAGCAGCGCAAGGCTCCAGCGCAGAGACTGGAAGCCGATCACGGAAGGCTGGCTGGTGCGGGCCATTTAGAGTTTGCGTATCAGACGGAATGAAAACCGGGGCGCTTCGAGGGTCCGCCTTTCCCCGCTGCTCTTGAGTGTTTGCCCGGACTGCGTATCCACCGGTTGTTGCAGGATGAGCACCTGGGTGTCGGGTGCGGCGCTAAGGTGCCTGGCGAAGTCGGCGACCCGGGTCAGCTGGCCGCGCTGGTTGCCCGCCATCGGGATGGGCAGGCGGGCTTCGACATTGGCAATGGCATAGGGGCCGCTGCCCATGCGGGGCGGCGCAGCCACGTGGTTCGCAGCCGAATGGTTCGCAACATTCGCCGGCACGACCGGCAACTGCTCGGCTATGCTCCACTCGATGCGCTCGATGGCGATATCCGGAAATGCATCCAGCGACCGGCTCATCTGGATCAGCAAGGGCGCCGGCCCCGGAGAGCGCTTGAGGACGGCTTCGTAACGATCCACGAGCGCGCGCAGCTTGTCGGTGGTCAGAGGGATTTTCGGCAACGACTGCAGGGTGGCGTCGTAACTTTGCTGGTCGCGCCGGGTTTGCGCCTCGATCTGCCGGATGCTGTTCTGGGTGTGCAGAATGTCCAGGCCCAGCAGGGAGGAAAAGACCAGGCCGGCGGCAAGAATCAGCCCGCTGGCGAGCTTGAGGGCGGAGCGGACTTGCCAGAGCCGGTAGTACTCGCGTTCGGCCGCCGCGGCAAATTGTCCGGCGGGCGGCTTGGCGGCCAGCAGGCGACAAAACAGGGCATCGGCACACGAATCGGCCGGGGGCGTGCGCAAGCCCGCGCGCCGGGCTTCCTGCAGCAGGTCGATGAAATCGAACTGCAGATCCGCCGTGCTGCGGCAACGTTCGCGCACGGCCGCCATCTGGTCCGGATGGACCAGCACGCGCGTCGCCAGCGGCTGGCCGCGCTCGATGAGGCGCTGGCCGAGCAAATACTGGTGCATCTTGCCGGCCTCCTGTGCCGCCGTATTGGCGGCTGAGTTGGCGACTGAGTTGGCGGACTCGGTCGCCGTCGATCTTGCCAGCGTGGATAGGCGCGAAAAGCGCAGCTGGCCATCCGCGAAAAAGGTCTGGCGCAGGCCGCCGCGCGTCAGGGTGATGAGCAACAAGCGCTGCGGCATGTCCTTGCTCAGCAGCCGAACCAGGGTCTGCGGCAGCGAGTAGATGCCCGCCAGGGCAACCTGGGCCGCGTCCAGGGTGGCCAGCCAGGGCTCGAAATGCTGGGGTCGCGTCAGCGCCATGAGCAGCAGGCGTTCGTCGCGCCGCCCGGTTTTTTGCCTGCCCTGCGAGCTTGCCAGGGCGAGGGGCGTGCCGTAAAAGAACTGCGCGAGCTTGCGTTTGATCAGCGCGGCACGGTCGCGTCCCGAACAGCGGGGGATCTCTTCGAGTTGGAAACCCTCCTCCGCGACATCGGCCAGCAGCATGAAGACGCTGTTGCGATGCTGGACGAGATATTCGCCGAAGGCATCGATGCCGGCCGGATCGGCAGCGAATTCCCCTTCCGCATCGACCGTGCCGCCCGCCACCCGATAGGCGGTGAGGTGGTGGGTGTCGAGAAACAGGACGCGGCGCTGAGTCATTAGTGGTGTATCGGCAGCTTTTCCGCCAGGCCGTCCCAAGGACAAGGCCGGAGGCCGCAGGACAGCCGGAGGCTGGTTCCGCGCAGCGGAATGCGGCTTTGCCGCACAAAAGCGTCGCGCGCCGCCGGGCGCATCCGCTCGGATATTAGTGCGAAGTGCCCCAAAACATACGAGCGCAGCGAGCAACAGTCGCCCCTCCCGCGAGGGAGGGGGTGGGGGAGGGTGGGCGTTGATTTCATTTCAGAACTTCAGCTTGGTGATGGTGTCGTAAATCGGGCCGAGCACCGAGAGCATCACCCAGCCGAGTATCAGGCCGACCACGATGGTCATGGCGGGCTCGATCATGGCCTGCACGCGGGCGATCGATTCGCGCACGTCGCGATTGTAGAAAT
>CAYYHO010000032.1:0-4316 GCA_964471725.1 uncultured Methyloversatilis sp.
AAATTCCACGGCGTGATCGCCGCGCAGACGCCGATCGGCTGCTTCATGACCAGCAGGCGCTGGCTGGCGATGGTCGCCGGAATCACTTCGCCATAGACGCGCTTGGCCTCCTCGGCGAACCACTCGACGAAGGTCGCCGCGTAAAGCGCCTCGCCGCGCGCCTCGGCGAGCGGCTTGCCCTGCTGATGACCTCGGAGCAGGGCAAGATCGTCGGCGTTGGCGATGATCAGGTCATGCCAGCTGCGCAGGATCGCGCCGCGCTGCTTGGCGGTCAGCGCCCGCCAGGCCGGCCAGGCCGCATTGGCGGCGTCGATGGCGCGGCGGGTTTCGGCCGCACCCATGTCGGGCACGCTCGCCAGGGTCGCCCCGGTCGCCGGATTGCGGATCGTGACAACAGCGCCGGCATCGGCCCCCATCCACCGGCCGGCAATGAAAGCCTGGTTACGAAGAAGTTGCGGATCGCGCAATTGCATGGTGTTTGCTCCTTTTTTTTCTGGTCGGCGGGGAGTCTACCGGAATAGGATTGGCCCATGCATTACCTGACCTTGCTCCTGGTTTTGGCCCTGGCTTTGACCCTGTCCGGCTGCGGCCACCTCGGCACGCCGCCTGCAGCCCCGGTCGCGCCCGTCATTCACCGCCTGCCGTCGACGCCCAGCGCCCCTGCCCTGCCCCGCGTCGCCGCCGACCCGCGCGCCCACGACGTGGTGATGTTTGCCCTCGGGCTGGTCGACACCGGCTACCGCTTCGGCGGCAAGAACCCATCAGCCGGGCTCGATTGCAGCGGCATGGTGAGCTATGTGTTCGGCAATGCCGCCGGGCTGCGCCTCGAGGGCTCGGCCGCCGACATGGCCCGCCTCGGTCAGCCGGTCGGCAACGGCAGCCTGCGTCCCGGCGACCTCGTGTTCTTCAACACGCGCAACCGCTCCCGCTCGCACGTCGGCATCTATATCGGCGACGGCCGCTTCGTGCACGCCCCCAACAGCAACGGCAAGGTGCGCACCGAAAGCCTGACCAGCGGCTGGTTCGCCACGCGCTTCGAGGAAGCGCGCACCTATTTCGATTAAGACCCTATTTCGGTAGGCCCGGTTACGGCAAGGCCGGCACGGCGCGCCAGCCCTCATAGCACTGCTGCACATAGGGGTAATAGGCCTGCGCGGAGTCGCAGTAGTACCACATGCGCGCGGGTGCCCGCACCACCGGCGGCGGCACGGGCACCACCACCACGGGGGGCGGCCGCGGCGTCTCGATGGCCAGCATGACGCCGCCGACAGCCAACCCCAGGCCGAGAGCGCCCCAGGTGGGCGCGTGGTGATGGTAGTGGCGCGGCTGATGGTGCCGGTAATGTTTGTACGCGTGCCGCTCGTGCTTGAAATGGCGCTCGCCGCGATAGTCGCGCGGCCCGGCCAATGCGGGCAGGGAGGCTGATAGCAGCAGGAGGGCAGTCAGTCCGGATACGAGTTTTTTCATGATGATCTCCCAAACAAGTCAAGTAACGTCCGCTCTGGGCGATCGCTGACAGGAGGTTTGTAAGCGTTTGTTAAGCCACCGCCAGCGCACGCCTGAAACCCGCGCATGAAGCCCGCGCATGAAACCCGGTTTGCGCAAATCGGCATATGGCATATGATTGGTACATCGGCCAGACCGGAGGGATATCGAATGAATAAATTGTTGCCTTGGCTGGGACGGATCGCCGGCTTTGGCGGTGCCCTGCTGTGCGCGGTAGCCGTGGTGGCCCGCCTTTCAGGCAAGCACTGGGTCGGCGGCTATGAATCCATCACCCTGATGCAGGCCGGCGTGGCGGCGATGGTGTTCGCCTGTCTATGCTTTCTGGCGGCGCTTTCCAACCATGCGAACGGGCGGAACTGAACCCCGGCGCTGCGCGTTCGCCGCATGCGCCGCCTGCGGAATTTTTTTCGCGGCCAGCGTCGAGGCGGCCGACAGGCTGCCCGCGGCGGCCGAATACCTGGGTGAGATCCGCCGCGACGCCAGCGGCCTGTTGGGCGCCCTGCCGAGCCCCGCGCCAGGAAAGACCGCAAGCGTTGCCGGCGTAGCGTCCCGCACCATCCGCGTCGGCCCCACCCAGGCGACGCGCAGCATCGCGGCTGCCGCCGCGCTCGCCCAAGATGGTGACACGGTGGAAATCGAGGCGGGCGAATATCCGGGCGATGTCGCCATCTGGAAGCAGAACAATCTCGTCATCCGCGGCGTCGGCGCCAACGGACAACGGGCGCGCCTGCTCGCCAACGGCGCCCATGCCGAGGGCAAGGCCATCTGGGTCGTGCGCGGCGGCAGGATCGTCATCGAGAACATCGAGTTCAGCGGCGCGCGCGTACCCCACCGCAACGGCGCCGGCATCCGCTTCGAGAGGGGCCATCTCACCATTCGCAACTGCCGCTTCTTCGACAATGAAAACGGCATCCTCGGCGGCAGCGGCGGCAGCGAGCTGGACATCGAGAACAGCGAGTTCGGCCACAATGGCGCCGGCGATGGTTACTCGCACAGCCTCTATGTCGGCGCCATCCGCAAGCTGCGCGTGGTTGGCAGCTATTTCCATCACGCCCGGGCGGGCCATCTGCTCAAGAGCCGTGCCGCCGAGAACCACATCCTCTACAACCGGCTCACCGACGAAACCGGCGGGCGCGCCAGTTACGAACTCGAATTCCCCAACGGCGGCATCGCCTACGCCATCGGCAACATCATCGAGCAAAGCCGCACCACGGAGAACTCGAACATCATTTCCTTCGGGGCGGAAGGCTACAAGCATGCGGAGAATGCGCTCTACCTGATCAACAACACGCTCGTCGACAACCGCATCCCGAGCGGCCAGTTTCTCGCCGTCAAGCCGGGCAACATTTTCGTGAAGGCCTACAACAACCTGCTGCTGGGCAGGCGGCAACTGGACCTGGGCGGCATCGATTCGGAATCCGGCAACAACCCCATCGTCACCAACAATGCATTCGTGTTGGCCGAACGCCACGACTATCGCATCCGGCGCGAAAGCCCGCTGCAACGGACGTACCGGAACCCCGGCGTCGCCAACGGGTTCCCGCTCGCTCCGGAGCTGGAGTACGTGCATCCCGCCGCCACGCGCCCGCTGCCGACCGGCCCCACCCTGCCCGGTGCGCGACAGACGCAGCAGCCGGACCGCGCTCCTTGAAGCCGGGCGCCGCTGCGGGAAAAGTCGGCCCTGGCAGGACGGCATCCCGGCGTGCGGCAGAGCGGCAGCGACGCCCGTCCCCTTCGCAAACGCTGCGGTGTTATTTCACGTTAAACCAGCACCTCCGTCACCGCCGGATGGCTCAGAAAATCCTGCGGACTGGCACTGGCCCCGTAGGCGCCCGACTGGAAGATCACCACCAGATCGCCCGGCGCCGCGCATGCAAGCTCCATCCGGTCTGCCAGCAGGTCGAGCGGCGTGCACAGGGGGCCGGCCACCGTGGCGACTTCCGATTCCGCAGCGCCCATGCGATTGCCGATGACAACCGGATAGTTCTTGCGGAGCACCTGGCCGAAGTTGCCGGAAGCGGCGAGGTGGTGATTCAGGCCCCCATCCACGATGAGGAACACCTGGCCGCGCGAGCGCTTGCGGTCGATGATGCGCGTCACATAGATGCCCGCCTCGCCAACCAGATGGCGGCCCAGTTCGATCGTCAGCGTGGCAGCCGGTATTTCCGCCCGTGCCCGCTCCGCCAGCATGGCGAGGTTTTCCGCGATGGGGGCAAGATCGAGCCGCTGCTCGCCCGGGAAGTACGCTATGCCGAAACCGCCGCCCAGATTCAGGCTGCGCACCGGCGCCGGCGCGACTTCCGCCAGACGGCGTGCCAGTTCGTAGGACTTGCATTGCGCCTCGACGATTGCCGCGGCCTTCAGGTTCTGCGAACCGGCAAACAGATGAAAGCCCTCGAAAGCCAGTCCGGCCTTGCCGATTTCACCGAGCAACTCCGGCACCTGCTCGGCGTCCACGCCGAACGGCTTCGGGCCGCCGCCCATCTTCATGCCGGATGATTTAAGCTCGAACTCCGGATTGACACGGACGGCTACCCGCGCGGGCAGGCCGAGTTCGCCGGCAACGGCCGCCAGTTCGGCCACCTCGCGGAAGGATTCGATGTTCACCAGGATGCCGGCCGCGACCGCCTGCCGCAGTTCCGCCGTGCGCTTGCCGGGGCCGGCAAAGCTGATCTCGCGCGGGTCGGCGCCGGCATCCAGCGCCACCTTGAGTTCGCCCCCCGACGCCACGTCAATGCCATCGACCAGCGCGGCCATGTGGCCGACCAGCGCCGGCAGCGGGTTCGCCTTCATCGCGTAGTGCAGCTTGA
>CAYYHO010000032.1:4326-5022 GCA_964471725.1 uncultured Methyloversatilis sp.
CGGCGGCAACACGGCACGCAACTCGGCGACACGCCTGCTCAGTAGGCCGCGGTCGTAGGCATAGAAGGGCGTGCTGCCCACGCGTGCGGCCAGCCGTGTCAGCGGCAGGCCGCCAACCTGCAGCTCGCCGGCGACGACCGGGAATTGATCCATCGGCGCATGCCCCGGCAGCGTCTTTTCAGTGCTCATGCTGTTCGATCCATTCAGTGCTCAGCGTCTTGCGGTCGATCTTCCCGTTCGGATTGCGCGGCAGCGGGCCCGGCCGCACGGCGATGCCGGCCGGCACCATGTAGGCCGGCATGCGGGCGCGGCACTCGGCCAGCAGCGCCTCGACATCGAGCCGCCCGCCGGCCGGCGGCGTGGCGATGACCTGGATGGCCTGGCCGAGCACGGCGTGGTCGACGCCGAAGGCGACGCATTCGCCGACCCGTTTCGTCCCGTAAAGAATTTCCTCGACTTCGGTCGGGCTCACCCGGTAGCCGGAAGTCTTCATCATCTCGTCGCGCCGGCCGACGAAATAGAGGAAGCCCTCGTCGTCGCTGCGCACCGTGTCGCCGGAGAACACCGCCAGCTCGGGCAGCACCAGGCCCGCCTGGCGCCCCGGCGCCTGGGCCGGCAGCGGCTTGTAGCGCTCGGCAGTTTTTTCCGGGTCGTTCCAGTAGCCCATGCCGACCAGCGCGCCGCGATGCACCAGTT
>CAYYHO010000032.1:5032-10360 GCA_964471725.1 uncultured Methyloversatilis sp.
GCACGAGGATCTCGGCGTTCGGGATCGCCTTGCCGATGGAATCGGGACGGCGATCCACCTCGACAGGCGGCAGGAAGGTGGAGCGGAAGGCCTCGGTCAGGCCGTACATCAGGAACGGCTGCGTCTGCGGCAGGCGCGCGCGCAAGGCGGCCAGCGTCTCGCGCGGCATGCGCCCGCCGGTGTTGGCGAAGTAGCGCAGGTGCGTCGTGATGGTCGCCGGCCATTCGAGCTGCGACAGCTGGATGTAGAGCGGCGGCACCGCCGTCAGTCCCGTCACCTGTTCGCGCTCGAGCGCCTTCAGCACGTCGCGCGGCAGCAAGTAGTTGAGCAGCACCACGCGGGCGCCGACATGGAAGGCCGTGGTGAGCTGGCTGAAGCCGGCATCGAAGGAAAGCGGCAAGGCCGCCAGCAGGGTGTCGCCCGGCCGGTTTTCCAGGTAGGACGCCACGCTCTTGGCGCCGGCCACCATGTTGCGATGGGACAGCACCACGCCTTTCGGCTTGCCGGTGCTGCCCGAGGTATACAGGATGGCGAGCATGTCGGTATCGATCACGCGGTGCCCCGGGCGCGAAGGGGCGGCCAGCAGCTCGCTCCAGCGGCGGACGGCCAAAGTGCCGCCGGCCGCGGATTCCTGTTCCGCATCGAGCACCACCACCTGACGCAGGTCATGACATTCGGCAAGTACGGCTTCGAGCAACGCCAGCCTTTCCGGCGAGGTCACCAGCACCCGGACATTGCAGTCGCGCAGGATGTAGGCGACCTGCTCGGGTTTCAGCAGCGGATTGAGCGGCACGAAGACGCCGCCCGCAGCCGGGGCGCCGAAGCTGGCGATCACCGTCTCGAAACGCTTTTCGAGGTAGATGGCGACGCGCTCGCCGCGCTGCAACCCCAATCCGACCAACCCCCCGGCGAACTGGTCGACAGCCTCCTGCAGCGCAGCATAACTGAGCGATTGCTTGCCGTAGGTCAGGGCAATGGCGCCCGGGTCGCGCTGCGCCGCGAGCGCAATCAGGTCGGGAAGCAGCGTGGCATTGGACATAACAGCGGACATCGCAGCAGACATGGCAACGGGCACGGCGTCTATGACATGGTTAAGTATCGCATAGTCCGTCGTCTGCATTGACCCTATAATCGGGCACTCTGACCGCTTCACCGGAGCCTTGCTTGACCACTCTGACAGAAGTCCTCGCCCTGCTCGACGAGACGCTCAGCCTGAACGGCAGGGCCGCCGGATTCACCCCGAATACCCCGCTGCTCGGCGCCATCCCCGAGCTCGATTCGATGGCCGTCGTCGCCGTGATCACCGGGCTGGAGGAACGCTTCGGCATCACCGCCGAGGACGACGAGATCGACGGCTCGATCTTCGCCACCGTCGGCTCCCTGGTCGACTTCGTGGAAGCCAAGCTCGCCGGCTGATCCGCACCGCAATGGCGATGGCGCCCGCAGCCTTTTACCTCCCGGTCGCCGACGGCCCTCACCCGCAGCGCTTCTGCCTGTATCACCCCGCCGCCGGAGCGGAGGCCAAGGGTGCCCTGATCTACCTGCATCCCTTCGCCGAGGAAATGAACAAGGCGCGTCGCATGGCCGCCTTGCAGTCGCGCCTGCTGGCCGCGCAGGGCTATGCCGTCCTGCAGATCGACCTGCACGGCTGCGGCGACAGCTCGGGCGATTTCGGCGACGCCACCTGCCAGGGCTGGCTGCAGGACGTGCTGGCCGCGCACGCCTGGCTGCGCCAGCATTGCCGGGCGCCCCTCTGGCTGTGGGGCTTGCGCAGCGGCTGCCTGCTGGCGGTCGCGGCCGCAAGGCAACTCGACGAAGCAGCCAATTTCCTGTTCTGGCAACCGGTCGGCTCGGGCAGGCAGTTCCTGCAGCAGTTCCTGCGCCTGAAGGTCGCCGGCGACATGATGAGCGGCGACAGCAAGGGCGCCATGGCCGCGCTGAAGGCGGCGCTCGCCGCGGGAGACGCCGTGGAGGTCGCCGGCTACACCTTGTCTGCCGCGCTCGCCCAGGGCCTCGAAGCTGCCGACCTCGCACCGCCGGCGCAGGCTGGCCGGCTGGTCTGGTTCGAACTGTCGATGCGGCCGGACGCCACGCTCGCGCCGGCGTCACTGAAATGGCTGGGGCAGTGGCAAGCTGCAGCCCATGCCACGACCACGCAAGTGGTGCAAGGCCCGGCCTTCTGGCAGACCGTCGAGATCGAGGAGGCGCCTGCCCTGCTGGAGGCCACGCTCGCAGCGCTGGCAGCGAATCCTCCATGAACTGCACGGAAGAAGCCCTCGGCTTTGACTGCGAAAACGAGCGTCTGTTCGGCGTGCTCGCCCGCGCCAAACAAACCAATGCAGTCGGCGTGGTGATCATCGTCGGCGGCCCGCAGACCCGCGTCGGCAGCCACCGGCAGTTCGTCTTGCTGGCGCGCCGTCTCGCCAGCGCCGACTTTTCCACGCTGCGCTTCGACTATCGCGGCATGGGCGACAGCACCGGAGCGCAGCGCGATTTCGAGGCCGTGAACGCCGACATCGGCGCCGCCATCGACGCGCTGCAGGCAGCCTGCCCGGGCGTTACCCGGGTCGTCCTCTGGGGCCTCTGCGATGCGGCCGCCGCCGCCCTCCTGTACTGGAATGAAACGCATGATCCGCGCATCGCCGGCCTCTGCCTGCTCAACCCCTGGGTGCGTTCCGCATCCACGCTGGCCAAAACCCAGGTCAGGCACTACTACGGGCAGCGTCTGCTGCAGAAGGAATTCTGGCAGAAACTGCTGGGCGGCCGCCTCGATGTCCTGAAATCGCTGGCCGAACTGCTGCGCAAAATCGGCCAGGCGACGGCAAAGTCCGAGGGAAGCCAGCCCCACAGTTTCCAGGAACGCATGGCCGCCGGCTGGCGCAGCTTTCCCGGACCGCTGCTGCTGCTGCTCAGCGGCAACGACTACACCGCCAGGGAATTCCGCGACCATGCCGCCAGCGACCCCGCCTGGCACGGCCTGCTCGAGCGTCCCGCCGTGACGCGCACCGAAATCGCGGATGCCGACCACACCTTCTCCACGCAGGCATGGCGCAACGCCGTCGAGCAGGCCTGCCTCGCCTGGCTCGGGCAAAACGGGGATGCCGGGCACAACACCTTATAATCATTCGCCATGACTGGCGCATCGAACCCCGACTCCGGCAACGTCCTCTGCAGCGGCCAGCCGCGCTTCAGGGATGCCGAGCTTGCCACGCTCGCCAGCCGCGAAGGCGACGCCGCCGCCTGGCAGGCAGCCTACGCCCGTTACGGAGTCGACGCACCCCGCCGTGTCGACGGCGACTTTGCCGTGGCCTGCCCGACTCCGTCCGGCGGTCGCTTCCTCGCCATCGACCGCTTCGCCATCCAGACGCTGTGCCATCGCGTCGCTGGCAACCACCTGCACGTTGCCACGCGTGCCGACGCGCTTGCCGGGCCACAAAGCGAACTCGACCCGCAGGCTCTGTTCGATTACCTCTATTTCCACGTCATCCCTTCGCCGCGCACCATCTTCAAGGGCATCCAGCGCCTGCCGCCCGGCCATTACGCGCTGTTCGAAAACGGCCGGCTGACCGTCGCACCCTGTTGGCAACCCCGATTCGAGGAAGGCAGCGGCACCAGCTTCGACCAGCTGCGCGACGAGTTCCTGCAACTCGTGCGCGCCGCCGTCGCTTCCCGCAGCGAGGGCGGCCGGGCGGGCTGCTACCTGAGCGGCGGCACCGACAGTTCCACCGTCGCCGGCATGCTCACGCAGATCACCGGTCAGTCAGCCGAGACCTACTCGATCGGTTTCGACGTGGCCGGCTACGACGAAATGGAATACGCGCGCATCGCCGTGAAGCATTTCGGCACCCGGCATCACGAGTACTACATCACCCCGGACGACCTCGTCGCCGGCATGCCCAGGGTGGCCGTCCATTACGACCAGCCCTTCGGCAATTCCTCCGCCGTGCCCGCCTACTATTGCGCGCGCATGGCCCGGCAGGACGGCATCGACAGGCTGCTTGCCGGCGACGGCGGTGACGAACTGTTCGGCGGCAACTCGCGTTATGCAATGCAGCGCATCCTGGGCATCTACGACCATCTGCCGGTGTTTGTGCGCAAGAGGCTGGCCGAACCGCTCGTCGATAGCGGCCTGTTCAATCGCATCCCGCTGCTGAGAAAAGGCGCGGGCTATGTCCGGCATGCCCGGGTACCGATGCCGAACCGCATGCAGAATTTCAACCTGCTGATGCACATCGGACTGGAACAGGCGCTCACCCCGGATTTTCTGGCGCAAATCGACCGCCGCGAACCCGAACGCCACCAGCAAGCGGTCTACGCCGCCGCGCCGGCCACGGCCTCGCTGGTCAACAAGATGCTCGCCTACGACTGGCGCTACACCCTGGCCGAGAACGACCTGCCCAAGGTGATCGGTTCCGCGCAACTGGCAGGCGTCAACGTCAGCTTTCCGATGCTCGACGACGCGCTGCTGGAGTTCTCGCTCAAGCTACCCACCGCGTACAAGCTCAAGGGACTGAAGCTGCGCTGGTTTTTCAAGGAGGCCCTGCGCGGCTTCCTGCCGGATGAAATCATCGCCAAGAAGAAGCACGGCTTCGGCCTGCCCTTCGGTCCCTGGGCCGTCCAGCACGCCGCGCTCAACAAGCTGGCGACGGATTCGCTGCACGGCCTCGCCGAGCGTAACATCGTGCGCCGCGCGTTCATCGACAGGCTGCTCAAGGAGCATTTGCCGGCACATCCGGGCTTCTACGGCGAACTGGTCTGGATCATGACGATGCTGGAGCAGTGGCTGCAACAGCACAAGCCAGGCTTCAAGGCGGGCTAGCCGAGGCCGGCACATGGTGAAGCTCGATACCCTGATCTTCGACCCTGCGGCCTGCGGTTTTCCCAAACCTCGCATCCCCTTCCTGCCCGCCGGCCTGTCCGGACTCAAGCTCACGACAAGCCTGCCCTGGGCGCCCACCGCGCACTTCCGCCACTTCGCGCGTGGGCGCTACGCCCTGCGCGAGGCCTATCGTCTCTCCGGCATCGGCCCGGGCAGCAGCCTGCTCGCCCCGTCCTACCACTGCCGCACCATGCTCGACCCGGCGCTGGCGCTGGGCGGCGACGTGCTTCTCTACCCTCTGCACCCGGACCTGTCGCCCGACCTGGATGCGTTCGAGGAGCTGGCCGATCAGTCAGCAACACCCATCAAAGCCCTGCTCGCCACCCACTTCTTCGGCATCCCGCAAGACCTCGCCGCACTGGCCGCCTGGTGCGCCGGACGCGGCATCACGCTCATCGAAGACGCCTCGCACGCCTTGTTCTGCGAACAGCATCGACCGGCCGGCATCG
>CAYYHO010000033.1:0-10273 GCA_964471725.1 uncultured Methyloversatilis sp.
CACGCCGCGCGGCCGCCACCTCATCCGCGCCAAGATCGGCGCCGGCGCGCCGGCCAACACGGTGTTCGTGCGCCGTCGCACGACCGGCGAAGTCTGGTCGCCCGAGCTGGCTGCCGCCTACCCCGGCCGCGACTGGATCCTGACGCGCATCCTCTGGTTGTCGGGCTGCCAGCCGGGATTCAACCGGCTCGGCAAGGTCGACACCATGCGCCGCTACATTTACATCCATGGCAGTCCGGACTGCGTCAGCTTCGGTCGCCCAGGTTCGATCGGCTGCATCCGCATGCGCAACGCCGACATCGTCGAGCTGTTCGACCGCGTGGCGCCCTACACCCCGGTGGATATCGTCGAATACCGCATCGAGGCGGGCGACTGGGCGGCGCTCGGCGCGCCGGCCATGGCGGTGCGCGAGCGGGTCTTCATCCGCGAGCAGGGCGTGCCCGCAAGCATCGAGCGCGATGTCCGCGACTCCGGCTACCGCCATGTCGTGGCTTTCGGGCCGCAGGGCGAACCGATTGGCACCGGCCGCCTGCTGCCGGGAAAAAAGGATGAGGGCCACAATGACCACATCGGCCACATCGGCCACATCGGCCGCATGGCGGTGATGCCGGAATGGCGCGGCAGGGGCGTCGGCGCCGCGCTGCTCGCGCGGCTGCTGGAGATGGCGTCAGCGGCAGGGATGCGGACGGTGGAACTCAACGCCCAGACGCATGCCGCCGGTTTCTATGCGCGTTTCGGCTTCGCTGTCGCGGGCGCCGAGTTCATGGAAGCCGGCATTCCGCACGTCACCATGGTGCGCAAGTCTTGAATCGGAAGCGCTTGCGGCCGCCCGCCCGACCGCCCGGCAGCCAGGTCTGCTCGTCGAAGCTCGCTGTCCCGTCGCCGCCGACTTTCAGCACGGTCGAACTGCGCGTGCCGTAGTCCGTGCCGCGGACGAAGGCGGCGGACAGCAGCCGTTCCCATTCCAGCGGCACGCCGGTGGCCGGCAGTTCGGCGTCGGGGTGGATGGTGTCGTCGCGCAGCAGCCGGCGCAGTGCGGTTTCGTCGGGCAGGGCGGCGAGGGCGGCCTGCAGTGCCGTCTTGCCAGCGCCGACTTTTGGCCAGGGCGTGTCGAGCAGGTGGTTCGAAAGGCCATAGACGCCGGGGGCGAGTTCATGGCGTTCCCCGCTGACATTGCTGAAGGCGACCAGCCTTGCGCCGTCGCCCAGCAGCAGATTGAAGCCGTTGTGACGGGCCGGCTCGATGCGGTCGAGATAGGCGTCGATGTCGCTGTTTTCAATAAGGAAATCGGCGACCAGACGGCCGCGCGAGGGGGCGCCGCTACGCTGGCGCGCCGGGTCACGGAAATTGGTCAGCGCGGCGAAGCGGCCGCTACGGTCGATGCCCATCCAGGTGCCGCCCGCCTCCAGGTCGCGGCCGGCGAGTACCTGCGGGTGCCCGGGCCAGAAGTCGGCGCTGGCGGTACGGCGTCTGAAGAACTCGTCGCGGTTGGCGGCGACCAGTAGCGGGAAATCCGCATGCACCCGCCAGGCAAGCAACACCAGACACACTGTTTAATCGACTGTATAGGGGAGGGAAAGCAGCTTCAAACGCGGGCCGTCCGGCTTGCCGACATGCACCTCCCCGGATTCGGCGCCCGAGGACTGCACCACCACCAGGCATTCATGGCCGCCTTCGGGGGCCGGGGCGGAGAGCACGATGGCGCCGCAGTGCTGGTCTCCGGTTTCCGTCGTGAACACGTCGGCGCCCGGGATCAGCGGCGCGTCGGCGCTGGCGCGATACATGCGGCGTTTGATTTTGCCGAGGTAATGGGTGCGGGCAACGACCTCCTGGCCGGGATAGCAGCCCTTCTTGAAGCTGACGCCATCGACGGCAGCCAACTCGTAATTGACCATCTGCGGCACAAAGGCCTCCTGGGTGGCGGCGACGATGCGCGGCTGGCCGGCGGCGATCTCGCCGAGCCGCCAGGCGGCCAGTCCGGCCGGGCGCGCGGTCGCGGCGACTTTTTTCCAGATTTCCGGCGCGGCGGCGGCCTTGACTGCCAGCACGAAGCGATCAGCAGAGAGGCGAATCGCCGTGCCGTCCGGGAAAGTCGCCGTGCGCATGTTGTCGTCGGGGGGCAGGGCACCGCTGCCGACCACCGCCGCAAGCGCAGCTTCAGCCTGCGGCCCGGCGAGGCCGATGAGGACGCGCTCATTGTTGAGGTCGGCCAGCTTCACCTTGCTGCGCAGCACGTACATCGACAGTTTCTTGAGGATGCCCGGCAGGATGTCGGCGGACAGTTGCAGCAGGAAGTCGTCATTTTCCTTCCAGATCAGGAAGCTGGCGATCATGCGCCCCTTGGCGGTGCACAAGCCGGCGTGGCGCGCGCCATCGGCCGGTATGTGGCTGATATCGTTGGTCATCTGGTTGTGCAGGAAGGTGGCGGCATCGGCGCCGCCGACGCCGATCAGTCCCTGGTCGGCGAGCGGCACGGCGATGGTGCCGCTGCGCGCGGCCTGCAATTCGGAACGGGGATTGCCGAAGTGCTCGAAATGGTCCTGTGCGCCCTGTTGGACGAGAAAATTCTGCCAGTTCTGGTTCATGGTCACGGTCCGTCGGAATCTGAAAAAACGTCAAGAGCGGCTATCATAGCCGCCTTTCATGAAGCGCAAAATCAAACCACTGTTGAAACGGCTGCTGTTGCTGGTCGGCCTTGTTTTCCTGCTGGCCGCAGGCTTCGCCGCCTGGATGGCCTGGTTCGCATCTGCGGCCGTACCGCTCAAACTCAATCCCCAGGCCGGCCAGAACACTGTCGATTTCGACATCCGCCCCGGTCTCGGCCTCAAGGGCGCCGCACAGGCGATGGTCAAGGCCGGCATAGCCATGCCGCCCTGGCAGTTCGCCCTGCTCGGCCGGCTGGCAGGCAAGGATCGCAACATCCAGGCCGGCAGCTACGAAGTCGGCCCTGGCGTGACGGCATGGCAGCTGCTGCAAAAGCTGACGGATGGCGACGTGACGCAGACCCGCCTCGTCATCGTCGAAGGCAAGACCTTCCGCGACCTGCGCGCCCAGCTCGATGCCCACCCCGACCTGCGCCATGAAACGGCCGGTTGGACCGACGCCGCGATCCTCGGGAAGATCGGCGCCGTCGAATCCCACCCCGAGGGGCTGTTCTTCCCCGATACCTACCTGTTCGCCAAGCAGACCAACGATCTGGCGATCCTGCAGCGGGCTTACCACGCCATGCAGCGGCGACTCGCCGCCGCATGGGAACAGCGCGATCCTTCAGTGCCTTACAGGAATGCCTACGAGGCCCTGATCATGGCCTCGATCGTCGAAAAGGAAACCGGGCTGGCGGCCGACCGCGGCAAGGTCGCCTCGGTGTTCGTCAATCGCCTGCGCGTCGGCATGCCGCTGCAGACCGACCCGACGGTGATCTACGGCCTGGGAACGGAGTTTGACGGCAACCTGCGGAAACGCGACCTGCTCGCCGACAATCCCTACAACACCTACACCCGGGGCGGCCTGCCGCCCAGCCCGATCGCACTGCCGGGCATGGCTGCCCTGCAGGCCACCTTGAATCCGCCGCAGACCGACTTCTACTATTTCGTCGCCAAGGGCAAGGGCAGCGACGGCGCCAGCGTGTTCTCGCGCACGCTGGAGGCGCATAATCGGGCGGTCAATAAATACCAGCGAGGCGGAAAATAGACATGGCAGGCAAGTTCATTACCCTCGAAGGCGTCGATGGGGCGGGAAAAAGCACCCATCTGGGCTGGCTGGTCGCCCATTTGCGCGAGAAACTGGCTCATCAGGGCTGCCAGGTGGTGCAAACCCGCGAGCCGGGGGGTACGCCGCTGGGGGAAAAGCTGCGCGGCCTGCTGCTGAACGACACCATGCACCTCGAAACCGAGGCCCTGCTGATGTTCGCCGCACGCCGCGAACATCTCGAGCAGGTGATCCGGCCCGCTCTGGCACGGGGCGACTGGGTGGTCTGCGACCGCTTCACCGATGCCAGCTTCGCCTACCAGGGTGGCGGGCGCGGCCTTGCCGCCGACAAGCTAAGGCAACTGGAAGCCTGGGTGCAGGAGGGGTTTCAGCCCGACCTGACCCTGCTGTTCGACCTGCCCATCGCCATCGCCGCGGAACGCATGGCCGGCGCGGCGCGTCAACTGGATCGCTTCGAGCAGGAAAAGGCGGATTTCCACGAGCGCGTGCGCGCCGCCTATCTGGCTCGGGCGGCGGAAATGCCGGCCCGGGTGCGCGTCATCGACTCGCGCCTGAGCCTGCAGGAAATACAGAAACAACTTGAAGTAATACTGTCAAGTGTCTGAAAACAAATTACTTAACATCAATCTATGGCATGATCTGACGGCAGCGGCGACGCGCCTGCCGCACGCCCTGCTGTTCGCCGGCCCGGCCGGGGTGGGCAAGCGCGAACTGGCCGAGGCGCTGGCGGCGCGACTGTTGTGCGAGCAGCCGCGCCAGCCGCACGAGGCGGCCTGCGGCGCCTGTCCTGCCTGCCTGATGTGGGCGAGTGGCCAGCATCCCGACTTTCGCCTGCTGCAACCTGACGCCGCCGCCGAGGCAGGCGAGGAGAGCGGCGACAAGGATGGCGACGTAAGGGCGGAAGGCGGCGAGAAGAAGAAGGCCAGCAAGCAGATCCGCATCCAGCAGGTGCGCGAACTCGAGGCGTTCTTCCATGTCGGCGGCCACCGGGGCGGCGCCCGCGTCTGCCTCATCGACCCGGCCGAGGCGATGAATCCGGTCACTGCGAATGCACTTCTCAAGATACTTGAAGAACCTTCTCCATCATTCTATTTCATAATGGTTTCCAGTCGATGGAGAGGGCTGTTGCCGACGCTCCTGAGCCGTGCGCGCCGCGTGATGTTCGCGCCGCCTGCCGAGGCGCAGTCGGCGCGCTGGCTGGCGGACCGCCAGCTGGGCGAGCATGCCCGCTGGCTGCCTTTCTTCGGCCATGCGCCGCTGGCCGTGGCCGATGCGGTGCACAGCGGCCGCCTCAAGGCGCTCGATACCGTGGTCGCCGACCTGTTCAAGCCGCAGGACCCGCTGACGCTGGCCGGGCGCTGGGAAAGCCTGGTGAAAGCCGACAGCGCGCTCGGCATGGAAGAACTGGTCGTCACACTGCAGAAATGGCTGTTCGACCTCGGCCAATGCCTCATCGCCGCCTCGCCGCGCTATTTCCCGCAGCAAAACGAGGCCCTGGGCAAGATCGCAGCCAAAGTGACACTGCCGTCCCTGCTGCAGGCACAACAGCAGGTGTTCCAGTTGCGCGCCTGGTCCAATCATCCCCTGAATGCCCGACTGTTCCTCGAAGACCTCTGCGTGCGGGCCTTGCGGCCATTGAACTCATGAACAGGCTCGTCGATTCCCACTGCCACCTGGACTTTCCCGAACTCTCGGCAGACATCCCCGGGCTGCTGAAAACCATGCAGGACAACCGCGTCGGCTGGGCCTTGTGCGCGGGGGTGACGCTGGAGCGCTTTCCGGCCATGCTGGAACTCGTCAAGGCGCAGCCCAATCTGTTCGCCGCCGTCGGCGTGCATCCGGATACCGAGTCGGATGACGAGGAACCTGCGCGCGAGGCGGATGTGGATACCCTGGTGGCGTTGGCTGCCGACGAAAAGGTTGTCGCCATCGGTGAAACCGGGCTGGACTACTACCGTCTCCAGGGCGACCTCGAATGGCAGCGCGAAAGATTCCGCATCCACATCGCCGCCGCCCGGCAATGCCGCAAACCCCTGATCATCCACACGCGCGCGGCGGCGGCCGATACCCTGCGGATCCTGCGGGAAGAGGGGGCCGAGCAGGTGGGCGGCGTGTTCCACTGCTTCACCGAAGACCGGGAGACGGCCCGCCAGGCGCTCGATCTCGGCTTTCATATCTCGTTCTCCGGCATCGTTACCTTCAAGAATGCCATTGAAATCAAGGAAGTGGCCCGCAGCGTGCCGCTCGACCGGCTGCTCGTGGAAACGGATTCCCCCTACCTTGCGCCGGTGCCCTATCGCGGCAAGCTGAACCAGCCCGGCTACGTGCTGCACGTCGCCGAGGAAGTCGCCCGGCTGCGCGACCTGCCGCTGGAACGTATCATGGCAGCCACCACCGACAACTTCTTCCGGCTTTTCCGGGACGCCAGACCATGAAAAAGATACTCGCCGCTTGCGCCTTGGGCGCCTGCCTTGCCTACGCCCCGCTGGCCGCCGCCGGCGTCTATGAGGATATCCTGCAAGCCGCCAACATCGGCGACAACCCGACGGTGATCGGCCTGTTGCGGCGCGGCATGGACGTCAATACCACCGATCCGCAGGGCATGAGCCTGCTGATGATCGCCGCCCAGAACAACAACCTCGAGCTGGTGCGCTTCCTGCTCGACAACCGGGTGAATGCCCAGCGCCGCAACCGCCATGGCGATACCGCCCTGATGATTGCCGCCATTCGCGGTCATGCGGAAGTGGTGCGGCTGATGCTCGAGCGCAAGCTCGATCCCAACCACCCGGGCTGGAATGCGCTGCATTACGCCGCCTTCGAGAATCGCGGCGCCATCATCTCGTTGCTGCTCGCCGCCGGGGCGGACATCGATGCGCTGGCTCCCAACCGTCAGATTGCGCTGATGTTCGCCGCCAAGAACGGCCACCTCGACAGCGTGCGCATCCTGGTCGGCTCGGGGGCCAACCTCAATCTCGCAGACCCGGAGGAGGGGACGGCGCTGGCCATGGCCAGAAAGGCCGGCCATACCGACATTGCCCAGTTCCTGACACGCGCCGGCGCCAGGTAAGCTTGTATGCGCCGCCGGCGCTTTGCCCTGCAGAAAGGAGTTCACGGTTGCTTGATACTGCAGTTTTGCTGGCCAAGACCGATTTTCCGCCGCTGCGGCGCGGCCGGCTGGAAACCCTGCAGGCCAATCTCGGCTACCGCTGCAACCAGTCCTGCCTGCACTGCCACGTGGCGGCCAGCCCGAAGCGCAGGGAGGCGATGGACTGGGGCACCATGCAGTTGCTGCTCGACTTTGCCCGCCAGCAATCCGTCGCGACGCTCGACCTGACCGGCGGCGCACCCGAGCTCAACCCGCATTTCCGCCGCCTGGTGCAGGCAGCGCACGCGCAGGGCTTGCATGTCATGGATCGCTGCAACCTCACGATCCTCAACGAGCCGGGGCAGGAAGACCTGGCGGCATTTCTCGCCGCCAACGATGTCGAGATCGTCGCTTCCCTGCCTTGCTACCTGGAAGAGAACGTCAATGGCCAGCGCGGCGAGGGCGTGTTCGCCGGCAGCCTGGCGGGATTGCGCCAGTTGAATGCGCTCGGCTATGGACTGCCCGACAGCGGCAGGATCCTCAACCTGGTCTATAACCCGCTCGGCCCCAGCCTCCCGCCCGACCAGGGACAACTGGAAGGCGCCTACAAGAAGGAACTGGCGACGCGCTACGGAATCGTCTTCAACAGCCTGTTCGCCATCGCCAACATGCCGATCCAGCGTTTCGGCAGCCAATTGTTGTCGCGCAATGAATTCCACGACTACATGCGCCTGCTCAAGGGCGCCCACCGTGACGAGAACCTGGCCGGGGTGATGTGCCGCACGCTGATCTCGGTCGATTGGCAGGGCCATGTGCATGACTGTGATTTCAACCAGATGCTCAAGTTGTCACTCGGCAACAACGCCGCGCCTGTGCATCTGGAGAGCCTGCTCGATGTGGATTTTGACGGCCGCGCGATCCGCGTGGCCGACCACTGCTATGGCTGTACGGCCGGGCAGGGCAGCAGTTGCGGAGGTTCGCTGGACTAGACTGTTCAGTCCACCTATTCGTTTTCCTTCGACGCAGGCCTCGGGGGAGCATGCCTGCGGTTCAGAAATGGTTACCGTGCCACGTCCGACTGCAGGGGTCGAGACGGTCGCCGATCAGGGGGGGTGCGTGGAGGTGTTCAAGCCGATGTCACGAAAACTGCTCTTTCTGCTCTTCATCGGCCTGCTGGTCGGACTGTATTTCGCCCTCGACCTGGGCCGCTTCTTCAGTCTCGAACTCCTCAGGCAACAGCAATCCGCGCTGGCCGACTGGCATGCTGCCAATCCCTGGCTGACGGCTGCGGCCTACTTCGCGCTGTATGTTCTCCTCACGGCGCTGTCGCTGCCGGGCGCAGCCCTCATGACCCTGGCCGGCGGCGCCGTCTTCGGCCTCTGGTGGGGCACGCTGATCGTCTCCTTCGCCTCCAGCATCGGCGCCACGCTGGCCTTCCTGGTGGCGCGCTTCCTGTTGCGCGACTGGGTGACGACGAGATTCGGCCAGCGGCTGCAGGCCATCAATGATGGCATCCGCCGCGAAGGCAATTTCTACCTGTTCACGCTGCGTCTGGTGCCGGCGATCCCGTTCTTCCTGATCAACCTGCTGTTCGGCCTGACGGCGATGAAGGTTCGCAGCTTCTACTGGGTCAGCCAGCTCGGCATGCTGCCCGGCACGCTGGTCTACGTCAATGCCGGCACCCAGCTCGCGCAAATCGAGTCGTTATCCGGCATCGTCTCGCCGGACCTGCTGCTTTCATTCGCCCTGCTGGGTGTCTTTCCGCTCCTCGCCAAGAAGCTCGTCGAGCTCGTGCATCGCAACAAGGTCTATGCCCCCTGGCAGAAACCTGCGCGCTTCGACCGCAACCTCGTCGTCATCGGCGGCGGCAGCGCCGGGCTGGTCACCGCCTACATCGGCGCGGCGGTGAAGGCGAAAGTGACGCTGGTCGAGAAGCACCGCATGGGCGGCGACTGCCTGAACACCGGCTGCGTGCCGTCGAAGGCGCTGATCCGCTCGGCGAAGTTCCTGTCGCATGTAGGCCGTGCGGGCGAGTTCGGCTGCCGTTCCGCCAGCGCCGACTTTTCCTTCGCCGAGATCATGGAGCGCGTGCAGCGCGTCGTGAAAACGGTCGCCCCGCACGATTCGGTCGAGCGCTACACCGGGCTGGGCGTCGAGGTGATCGAGGGCACGGCGAAGATCGTCAGTCCCTGGGAAGTCGAGGTGCTGCGCAACAGCGGCGCCCGCGAGCGGCTCAGCACGCGCGCGATCGTCATCGCCGCGGGCGCGCGGCCGTTCGTGCCGCCGATCCCGGGGCTGGCGGAGGTCGGTTACCTGACTTCGGACAACATCTGGGAACTGCGTGAACTGCCGCGCCGCCTCGTCGTGCTGGGCGGCGGGCCGATCGGCTGCGAACTGACGCAGACCTTCGCCCGCCTCGGCGCCCGGATAACCCAGGTCGAGATGGCGCCGCGCATCCTGATCCGCGAGGATGCAGAAGTTTCGGAACTCGTCACGGCGCGCTTCCGCGCCGAAGGCATCGAGGTGCTGGTCAATCACAGGGCGAAGCAGTTCCTTGTCGGGGATGGCGAGAAGATCCTCGTTGCCGAGCGCGATGGGCACGCTGTGCGCATCCCCTTCGATGCCGTGCTGGTCGCCGTCGGCCGCGTCGCCAACCTGCAGGGCTACGGGCTGGAGGAACTCGGCATTCCGGCGACCCGCACGGTGGAAACCAACGCCTACCTGCAGACCATCTACCCGAACATCTATGCAGCCGGGGATGTCGCCGGCCCCTACCAGTTCACCCATACCGCCTCCCACCAGGCCTGGTATGCGGCGGTGAATGCCCTGTTCGATCCCTTCCGGAAGTTCAAGGCCGACTACCGGGTGATTCCCTGGGCGACCTTCGTCGAGCCCGAGGTCGCCCGCGTCGGCCTCAACGAGCAGGAGGCGCGCGCGCAGAATATCCCCCACGAGGTGAGCCGCTACGGCATCGACGACCTCGACCGCGCCATTGCCGACGGCGAGGCGCATGGCTTCATCAAGGTGCTTACCGTGCCCGGCAAGGACAGGATCCTCGGCGTCACCATCGTCGGCGAACATGCCGGCGACCTGATTGCCGAATACGTGCTGGCCATGAAGCAGGGGATCGGGCTGAACAAGATCCTCGGCGCCATCCACATCTATCCGACGCTCGCCGAGGCCAACAAGTATGTCGCGGGCGTCTGGAAGAAGGCCCATGCCCCCGCAACTCTGCTGGCCTGGGTTCAGCGCTTCCATGCCTGGAGGCGGGGATGAGGCTGTCGGTCATCATGCCGACGCTCAACGAGGCGGACACCATCGTGCCGGCCCTGATGGCGCTCGCTCCGTTGCGCGCAGCCGGCGCGGAAATCATCGTCGTCGATGGCGGCAGCGCCGATGCCACCGCCGCGCTCGCCGTGCCGCTGGCCGACCGGGTGCTGGCCGCGCCGCGCGGGCGCGCGCGGCAGATGAACGCCGGGG
>CAYYHO010000034.1:0-10214 GCA_964471725.1 uncultured Methyloversatilis sp.
TGCTGCTGGCCTGGTCGCCGCGCGACGGCAAGCTCGTCAATACCTGGGCGGCCGACCACACCGGCAACGTCGCTGGCGCCGTGCCGCTGCTGGCACTCGACATGTACGAGCACAGCTACCACATGGACTTCGGCGCCAAGGCCGGCGCCTATGTCGACGCCTTTATGAACAACCTCAACCTGGCTGCTGCAGCGACAAAGCTGGCCGGCGCCAAAGGAGCCTGATCATGGAACGCACCATCAGCCCCGCGCAACTGCAAACGGAACTTGCCGGAAAACTCATTCTCGACGTGCGCCGCAGCAGCGATCGCGACGCGTCCCCCCATCAACTGGCCAATGCACGCTGGCAGGACCCGGAAAAGATTGCCGCATGGGCCGCCACGCTGCCCGCCGACAAGGAAATCGTCATCTACTGCGTGCGCGGCGGCTCGGTCTCCAACAGCGTGGTTGATGCGCTTCAGGCCAAAGGTTTGCACGCGCGCTTCATCGAAGGCGGCATCGAAGGCTGGAAGGCCGCCGGCGGCGAAGTGCAGGAGAAGTAGGCAGTACGGTCATCATTTTCACGGAAACATCAGGAGAAACACCATGCCCCCCACCCCGAAACACCTGCAAACCAGCATCGAAAGAACTGGCAAGGATTATTCCGAACTTCACCACTGGATCGACGACCCGGTCATGAAGTACGAACGCCACGACTTCACCAAGATCTGGGACTACGGCCACGAGATCAAGGCCAAATACGGCGAGGAAGGCCTGCGCGAGTACATCGAGCATCTGCGCGAGGACATGGACGTCAAGCTCATGAAGATCTGGGGCGAAAGCGACGCGGTGCGCGACGACGCGCTGGACTATTACGGCATCCGCAAGAAAGGCAGCACGGCCTGAACGCGAAAGGGGGAGGCATCATGAAATGGGTCACGCACGCACGACCGAAGATCGACCGCATCGCCTCCCCCTAATCTGTCCCTGATCGGCATGAGGTGGGCATGAAACTGGTTCCGGCCGGCGTGGCGCCCGAAGCGCGCCTGCTGCTGATCGGCCGCGCGCTGCGGGCCTTCACCGACGGCTATGTCGCCATCCTGCTGCCTGCCTACCTGCTGGCCCTCGGCATCGGCAAGTGGGAGGTCGGGTTGATCTCCACCGCCACGCTGCTCGGATCGGCGCTGATGACCCTCGCGGTCGGCCAGTGGGGCCATCGGTTTCCGCAGCGCCGCCTGCTGCTCGCTGCCGCCTGGTTGATGTGTTCCACCGGCCTGCTGCTCGCCGGCTTCTCGGACTTCTGGCCGCTGCTGCTGATCGCCTTCGTCGGCACGATGAACCCGAGCGCCGGCGATGTCAGCGTATTCCTGCCGCTGGAACATGCGCGTCTCTCGGAAACCGCGCACGGTGAAGCGCGCACCTTCCTGTTCGCCCGCTATACCTTCATCGGTGCGCTATTCGCCGCGGTCGGCGCGCTGGCGACCGGCATTCCGGATCTGCTCGCCGGCAACGGCATCGCGCAACTCGCGGCGATCCGCGCGATGTTCGTGGTCTATGGCCTGACGGGCGTCGCGATCTTTTTCCTCTATCGCGCGCTGCCCGAACAGCCGGCCCACGAGCAGGCAGCCCCTCCCGCGCCGCTCGGTCCCTCGCGCGCCATCGTCGTTCGCCTCGCCGCGCTGTTCTCGCTCGACGCCTTCGCCGGCGGCCTGCTGGTGAATACGCTGCTGGCGCTGTGGCTGTTCGAACGCTTCGACCTCTCGCTCGCCGCCGCCGGAAATTTCTTCTTCTGGGCCGGCCTTCTGTCGGCGGGCTCGCAACTCGCCGCCCCCTGGGTCGCGCGCCGCATCGGCTTGATCAACACGATGGTGTTCACGCACATTCCCTCCAGCATCTGCCTGATCCTGGCCGCCTTCGCCGACAGTCTGCCCCTCGCGCTCGCGCTGTTGTTCCTGCGCAGCGCACTGTCCCAGATGGACGTGCCGACGCGCTCGGCCTTTGTCATGGCCGTCGTCACGCCGGCGGAGCGTGCCGCCGCCGCGAGTTTCACCGCCGTACCCAGAAGCCTCGCCGCCGCCGCCAGCCCCGCCATTGGCGGCGCCCTGTTCGCCGCCGGTTGGCTCGCCGCCCCGCTCGTCATCTGCGGCGGACTCAAGATCGTCTACGACATCCTGATTTGGCGGGCTTTCCGCAAGGTCAGGCCGGATCAATAAGCCCGCGTACCGGCCGTAAAGAAAAATCCCCGCAATGCGGGGATTTTTCATGCTGCCTGAATCACGCTTAGGGCGGATGTTTCAGTGCTTCTCTTCCCAGCCGGTGATCATCGCCTTGATGTGCGCCAGCGGCGTATGGCCCGTGGTGGTCAGATAGACGTGCACGATGAAGAACAGCAGGATCATGAAGGCGCCGATGACGTGGGCGGTGGCCACCTGGCCGAGCGTCAGGGAGGTGATGCCCCAGTCCGCCCAGCTGCTGTAGAACAGCAGCAGCCAGCCGGAAATCCAGATCAGCGGATTCATGATGAGCAGCACGGTCAGGTAGGCCAGGCGCTGCAGCGGGTTGTGCTTGGTCAGCGCGGTCTGCTTGAAGATGCCGACCATGTAGAAGCGCGCCATTTCCGTCACCCGCTTGGTGGTGGGGATGTACTGCTTCCACTCGCCGGTGGTGAAGTGCCAGAACACCGCGAAGGTCCACAAACCCACCAGCGACCAGGCGGCGATGGTGTGCAGTTCAACCGCCCGCTGGAAGCCGAAGTTGCTGTAGGTGCCGTGGATCTCGAAACCGGTGAGCATCAGGAACATGATCAGGCCGGCCTGCGCCCAGTGCCAGAAGCGCTCGAATCTCTTGAAGATGTATATACGTTCAGCCATCGCTATTCTCCTCAACCTTTCTTGCTACTAATGATGCGCATCGCGGCATGGCCCAGCACCCCGGCGAGCGTCAGCAGTACCAGCAGCCAGACCGCCTTTTCCATCGGCAACGTATCGCGGCCGGGAATGTAGATGCCCTCGATCTTGTCGAGACGACCGCCCTTGGCGTGGCACTCGTTGCACGCCACTGAATCCTCCTTGGGGGCGACCATGTGCGCGATCGGCCAGTACATCTCGGTCGCGACGAAGTCGAATTTACCCGAGAAAGGCTCGCCGGTATCCTTCATGCCCTTGGTCAGCGACCGCTTCCAGTCCAGCGTCTTCCAGTAACCTTCCGGACCGGTGGTATGGGGCTTGAGCAGCGTCATGTTTTCCGTGTCGAAAGGCTGCTTGCCGCGCATCACCTTGAAGGGCCAGATCAATGACTTGCCATCGCTGGCGCTGCCTTCGATCTTGTTGACGCCGATCGGCTGCTTGGCCGGATCGAGCTTGTCGCCCATCAGGGTGTAGGTCACGCCGCCGTTGAACCAGTAGTACTCGGGCTTGACGTTCTCGGCCACGACGAAGTCGCCCTTGCGCGATTCGTAAATGATGTGGCCATGATCGTCGCGCTTGACGAACTGCTTGCCGTCCTTGTCCAGCTGACCGGACGTCGACCAGTCCCAAACCAGCTTGGTGGCCACGCCGCCGCGCGCATAGGCGGGGATGTGGCAGGTCTGGCAGGCAATCTTGTTGGCATGGCTGTTCAGGCGGTCGGCATGCTTGCTCTTGCCCGCCTTGTGCGGCGTCTGGTCATGACAGGCCACGCAGGTTGCCGGGTTCTTGCCTTCCGTCTTGCCGCGGATATGCACACCGCCGCTGTCCTTGGCGGTCGGGGTGTAGCGGCTGCCGGGGATGTCATGGCTCGAGGTCTGGTGGCAAGTGCCGCAGGTGAAGTCGAGACCATCGGGTGACATCGAACTGTCCAGGTCGCCGTGCTTGACGCCGTCGCCGCCGCCGCCGCTGAAGTGGCAGGTGCCGCAGGTGTCGCGGTTGGTCTTGCCGACCTTCTGGGCGATCTTGGTCAGGGGGATCGGCTTGAGAATCTTGCCGGAACCGGGCGGAAACTCCATTTCGACGCCGACCACGTTACCCGCCATGCCCGGCTGCTTGGTATAAGCCATGGTGGTGTCATGGCAAACCAGGCAGTCGACATTTTCTTCCGAACTGAAATCGAAGTTCCTGTCCTTCCAGCCGTAACCGACGTGGCAGTTGGTGCAGTACTGCTGGTTCTGCTCGATCGAGAGGCAGAAATTGTTGAGCACGTTCTTCTTGCCCAGCTTCTGGTTGTTCTCGGTATTGATGAACTCCCAGGTCCAGTGCTTGGTGCGATGCACCTGCTTGGCCGCCTCGGTATGACAGGACAGACAAGCCTTGGTGACTTCGGGACCCGACCTGAATTCCCGCTGCAACTCCTTGAACTTGCTGTGATCGGCCGTCGGGCTGGCTTTGGCCTGCGGCGCAGGCGCAGCAACGACCGGATTGGTAACAGATAACATGACCCCCAACAGGGTCGCCGTAAATATTGCGACTGCAGAACGCATGCGCAGCATGATGCCTCCCTTTCAGATAGCAAAGCAGCGCAAATTTATGCCCCTTGCTGCAACCGCACAATTACCCTTCCGGGCTACACGCAAGCCCTCTGGGTTATCGTGCCTACCTACTCTTCTGGGCTATGTCTTTCAGCTAATCGGCAGCGTATAGATGTGCGCTGCTTAAGCTCTTCTCGTATAAGTGTTTGCTTATTTTGAACTTTGTTGATCGTAGTCATTGATCTCTGTCGCATCCTGAACTAAGCTCCCGGCCGGCCCAAAAGGCCTGCCGTGGGTACTGTTTCTAACTGAACTATTCCAAGGGGTATGCATGAGCACGGAAAATGGTTGGCTGGCCGGCTTCAAGGCCGATTACGAAAAAATCTTCGTCGAGGAATGGTCCCACTACCTGGGCGCGATCCTGCTGGTGTTGACCATCATCGGCCTGATGACCAGCGGCCTGGTATGGGGCGTTTTCGGCGGCGTGAAATACTGGGGCGACACCATCAACAACGCCATCGGCCTCGGGCCCCTGCTGGGCATATCAGCCACTTCCGAGAGCTTCCTGATCCACCGCATGTCGCTGATGAACATCATGCTGCTGCTGGGCGCCTTCACCGCAGCGCTGATGTCGCGGCAATTCCAGATCAGCCGCCCGCCCAAGCTGGAGATCGTCTGGGCCGCGTTCGGCGGCAGCCTGATGGGCATCGGCGCTTCGTTGGCCGGCGGCTGCACCACGGGCGGATTCTTCAACCCGGTGCTGCATTCCTCGCCCGCCGGCTGGGTCATGCTGGTCGGTCTGATCGTCGGTGCGATCGTCGGCCTCAAGCTGCTGCTCTGGACGCTCGAGAACATCGAATGGGGTATGCAGGCGCCGCCCACCATCAACATGCCGCAGGGGCTGGTGAACTTCTATCCCTTCCTCGGCCTGGCAGCGCTGGTTGGCATGATCGCCTGGGCAGCCAACTGGTATGCCTCGCCCGATGCCGTGCTATCCACGCGCGCCGTGGTCGTACTGCTGGGCTTTGCCATCGGCTTCATCATGCACCGTTCGCGCCTGTGCTTCGCCCGCGCCTTCCGCGAACCCTTCATGACCGCCGAGGGCGACATGACCAAGGCGATCATCCTCGCCTTGGCCATTGGCATCCCCATCTCCGCATTGCTGTTCAACAAGGGCAACATCATCGATCCGTACAGCGCGATACCGGCCACCTTCTGGATCGGCTCGCTGGTCGGCGGCGTGATTTTCGGCATCGGCATGATCTTCGCCGGCGGCTGCGCGTCCGGTTCGCTATGGCGCATGGGCGAGGGTCACCTCAAACTGTGGGTCGCCATGTTCTTCTTTGCCTGGATCGGCTCGATCGCTTCGGCCCTGCTGAAGAATGCCGGCCTGACCTCGCTCGATCCGGACAGCGAGGAAGACTTCCAGGTCACCGCTGTCGGTTTCCAGGCCTACTGGCCAGAAATGTTCCAGGGCTGGGGCTGGGCCCTGCTGCTCGGCGGCGGCCTGCTGCTCGCCTGGTACGCTTTCGTTCGCTACAACGAATCAACCGAGAAGTTCACCGTTCTGTAGTTCCGTTCTGTAGTTCCGTTTTGTAGTTCTCATCCTAGGGGGTAATACACATGATGAAAATCAAATTACTAGCTGCTGCGGTTTCTGTCGTTCTTGCTGCCGGTTGCGCTCCGCTTGCCCAAAGTCCCGGCGCCGATGCCAAAGCGGCCGCACCGGCCGCGGCCGCACCGAAGTTCAAGCAATACACGAAGATCGTCGATTACGCCTATGTCAAACCCCATGCGGCCCTGCCCAAAATGGACCGCAATGCCGGCGCGCTGCTGATCGATTCGCGTCCGACGGCGCGCCGCTATGACATCGGCCATATTCCGACTTCCATCAACATCCCGGACTCGAACTTCGACAAGATGGTCAATCTGCTGCCTGCGGACAAGAACCGCGAGTTGATCTTCTATTGCGGCGGCCTCGAATGCGAGCTGTCGCACAGCTCGGCCTACAAGGCCGAGGCGCTCGGCTACAAGAACATCAAGGTCTACGCGGCCGGCGATCCGGACTGGGAAGCCAGAGGTGAAATCTCTTCCGTCAGCACCGCCTTCATCAAGAAGATTCTCGACGAAAAGCAGGACATCGTGCTGATCGACTCGCGTCCCGAGCGTCCCTTCGCCCAGGGCACGATCCCCGGCGCCATCAACATTTCCGACAGCAAGTTCGACCAGCTGAAAGACAAGCTGCCGAAGGATCTGAACAAGCAGTTGATCTTCTTCTGCGGCGGCTTGCCTTGCGACCTGTCCGAGAAGTCGGCGAAGAAGGCCAAGGCCCTCGGCTACAAGAATGTTCGCAAGTACACTGAAGGCTATCCGGACTGGGCCGCGAAATTTGGCACGCCTGCTGCGGCAGCCGCAGCACCGGCACCCGCTGCTGCCGCTCCTGCCGCCGCTCCTGCCGCCGCACCGGCCAAGGCCGCAGCCACCGCCATCCAGCCTGGCAAGGAAAAGGGCAGCATCAGCACGGCATCCTTCCAGCAGATTCTGAAGGACAACCCCGGCCAGATTCAGATCGTCGATGTGCGTTCGCCTGCCGAGTTCAAGGCCGGCGCCTTCCCCGGCGCCATCAACCTGCCGGTAGCCGATGTCGAAGCCAAGCTGGGTAGTCTGCCGAAAGGCAAGCCGATCGTATTTACCTGTGCGACCGGCGCGCGCGCTGGCGAAGCCTACGACAACGCGATGTTTGCGACGAAGGACAAGTTCAGCGGCTACTTCCTCGATGCCAAGGTGAAGTTCGCCGACGGCAAGTACGAAGTCACCGGCAACTGATCACCGCCATCGCAGCCCGCCCCGCTGCATCGGGGCGGGCTTTTTTATTTTCAGGTCGCGCCGGGCTGTCGCAACCAGGCCGCTAGAACAACACTTCGTGCCAGCGGCCGCCGTCCTGCAGGGCACCCTTCGTCTTCTGCCAGGCTGCTGGCGAACCGGCCATGCCGATCAGGGCCGACTCGACGCGCGGGAACAGGTCGCTCGCGCCCGCCACGTAGATATGGGTATCCGGGGTTTGCAGCATCTCCCAGACTTCCGCCGCATTCTGCGCCAAGGCCTTGTCCAGTTCCGCCGGCACGTCGAACGCCGGACGCGGGCTGACGGCCTGGAAGGCCTTGAAGGTCGGCTGATAGACGTACTGGGCCAGATCCTTGTTTTCGTCGTTCATGTAGAGCATTTCCAGTCCGCTCTTCGCACCGTAAAAGAGACGCACCTTGCCCTCCCAACTGCCATATTTCTCGTAGATCGTCCGGATCAGCACCCGGAATGGCGCGATGCCGGTGCCCATGCCGATCATGATGATGCCTGCCTGGCGGCTTTCCGGCATGGCAAAGGGATAGCCGACGGGGCCGGAAAATTGAATGGTTTCGCCCACCATCAGGTCGCACAGATAGTTGGAGGCGACCCCCGGGTAGCGCTCGCCATTGAAGTCATCGATATAATCATGGCGCTTGACGCAAATCGCGAACTCGCGTTCGTCGCCCAGTTCGCCGCCGGATTCGGCAATCAGATACAGGCGCGGGTGATACTTGTTGCCGTATTGACCCGGCGCCATGACGCGAATGCATTGCCCCATCTTGCCTTCGAATGCCAGGTCGTCGAGGCGCAGCACCAGGTGGCGCACCTCTTCGGGCGAGGTCGGCGGGGTGATGCGCTGCGAGCGTACGACGGTGGCGGTATACAACTTGCTGTCTGCAGCCTCGGTTGTGGCGGACATGCGTTTTCCTCTCGAACATTATGGTTATAGGACTTGCAGCGATAATACCCGAGCTTGTCGGCTATTACGCATGATCCACCGATGACTTCGAACTTCTCGATTGCCCGCTTGCCCCGCATCGAATTCGGCAGCGGCAGCCTGGCCGGATTGCCGCAGATTGCGGCCGGCTACGGCAAGCGGCTGCTGCTGGTCAGCGGTACGCGCAGCTTCCTTGATTCGCCGCATGCCGCAAGCCTGTTTCAGCAGTTGCGCCAGCGCGGCTGCAGCTGGGAAATTCTCAAGCTTGCCGTCGAGCCAGCGCCGACTTTTATCGATGCCAGTGTCGCCGCCTTGCGCCATGAGAATTTCGATTGCGTCATCGGCATCGGCGGCGGCAGTGCACTGGACGCAGCCAAGGCGATTGCCGGTCTGTTGAAGACCGGCAACTCGGTACTCGACCACCTGGAAGGCGTCGGCCCGGAGCTGCCCTACAGCGGGCCGAGCACTCCTTTCATCGCCGTGCCGACCACGGCGGGCACCGGTGCCGAAGCCACCAAAAACGCGGTGCTGTCGGTCGCCGGCCAGTTCAAGAAATCGTTTCGCGACGAGAAACTGGTGGCGCAGTGGGCCATCGTCGACCCCGACCTGCTGGCCAGTTGTCCGCCCCCGCTGATCGCCGCGAATGGCATGGATGCTTTCACCCAGTTGCTGGAAGCCTTCGTGTCCACCCGCGCCAATCCGCTGACCGACGCGCTGGCGCGCTCGGGCATCATGGCCGTCAAGGATGCGCTGCTCTCGCTGTACCGCGAGCAGTCCGCGGCCGCGCGCGAGAAGATGGCCTACGCCTCGCTGATGTCGGGCATCTGCCTGGCGCAGACCGGACTCGGTTCGGTGCATGGCCTCGCCGCGCCGCTCGGAGCGCTCTTTCCGATTCCGCACGGAATCGCCTGCGGCACGCTGGTGGCGACGGCCACTGCCGCCAACATCGCCGCCCTGAAGGCACGCGATCCCGACAGCCCCGCGCTGCCGAAGTACGCCGAGGTCGGCCGCCGCTTCGCGATGCAGAAGGGCCTCAACGGCGACGACGCGCGCGCATGGCTGGTCGATACCCTGCGCGATTGGGAACAGGCGCTGGCCCTGCCCCGCCTTTCCCGCTGTCGTGTCACCACGGCTGACTTTCCGCGCATCGTCGCCAACAGTCGCGGCAGCAGCATGAAGACCAACCCCGTCGTACTGACCGACAACGAGATTGCAGCCATCATCGCCGCGCGGCTTTAGCCTTGGGCTCCTGTCAGCTTCTGCCAGAGCCAGCCGCCGGGCGTCCGAAAGCGACACCACGCTCGAGGTGACTTCGACCGCCAGACCCGGAAGTTCCGGTCACTGTGCTAGTCTGGCGCCAGAACGAGCAGCGTGAAACGCAAGGGAGAACGCAACATGGGCATTCACCGCCGACCGATACAGGAACGCATCGACTGGCTGTTCGAGCTCGCCGCGCGTCACGGCGAAAACTTCCGCAACCCGGAAGCCTGGCTGGCGCGCAAACGCTATCTCGCCGAACATCCGACCGCGATCGCGGTGCTGAAGTGCATGGACGGCCGCGTCAACATCCCCGTGGTCACCAACACACCGGTCGGCCTCCTGATGCCCTTCCGCAATCTCGGCGGCATGTTCGACCTGGGCTGGCCGCATCTCGGCGAGGTGCTTGCCCACCACGTGCAGCGCATGGTCGGCGCCGGGCGGCGGGTGCTCTTTCTCATCACCTACCATTATTCAAAGGGCGACCCGAATCGCGGCTGCGCCGGTTTCCGCTACGACACCGAGGCGGCGATGCGCCACACTTACGAGATCCGCGCCCAGCTCGAGCACGTCTTCGGGAGTGCGCACGGCACCGTCTATCCGCTGGTCTGCGGTCTGGAGACCGACGAGGACGCCTTGATTCTTCACGGCACGAATGGCGAGCGCCTCAACATGGCCGACATCGCGCCGGAGCAGACGGGATCGCTGAAGTTTCGCCTCTCGGACCTGCTGCCCGACATGCCGGAACAGATGCGCG
>CAYYHO010000035.1:0-10108 GCA_964471725.1 uncultured Methyloversatilis sp.
CCGGCGGCGCGGCGGCCAAGCCCTTCACCACGCACCACAACGCGCTCGACATGGAGCTGTTCCTGCGCATCGCGCCGGAGCTGTACCTCAAGCGCCTGGTCGTCGGCGGCTTCGAGAAGGTCTTCGAGGTGAACCGCAACTTCCGCAACGAGGGCCTCTCGCCGCGCCACAACCCCGAATTCACCATGATGGAGTTCTACGAGGCCTATGCCGACTACCAGAGCCTGATGAACTTCACCGAGGGCCTGCTGCGCCAGGCGGCGCGCGAGGCGCTCGGCGCCGAGGTGTTCGACTACCAGGGCCGCACCCTCGACCTGTCCAAGCCGTTCCGGCGCATGACGATGGTCGAGGCGATCCACCACTATCACCCCGGCTACAGCCTGACCCTGCTCAACGATGCCGGCTGGATCCGCCAGAAGCTCAAGGATCTCAAGGTCGAGTTCGCGCCCGCCGCCGGACTCGGCACCCTGCAGATGGTGTTGTTCGAGGAAACCACCGAAGCCGAGTTGTGGGAGCCGACCTTCATCGTCGACTATCCGACCGAAGTCTCGCCGCTGGCGCGTGGTTCGGACGCAAATCCGGACATCACCGAGCGTTTCGAGCTGTTCATCGTCGGCCGCGAGATCGCCAACGGCTTCTCGGAGCTGAATGACCCCGAGGACCAGGCCGCGCGCTTCCTGCAGCAGGCCAAGGCGAAGGAGGCCGGCGACGAGGAAGCGATGTTCTACGACGCCGACTACATCCGCGCCCTCGAATACGGCCTGCCGCCCACCGGCGGCTGCGGCATCGGCATCGACCGCCTCGTCATGCTGCTGACCAACTCGCCCTCGATCCGCGACGTCATCCTCTTCCCGCAGATGCGGCCGCTCAGCTGCCAACAAGGCAGCCAGCCCAACAGCCAGGAGTGAAGCTGCCGGCACAGCGCTGGGCGGGGCGGGAATCCTTTGCCTTCCTCGCCACCGGCGCAGGCTGCCGGAGCGATTTTCTCGCCACCTGGCAGGCCTGGCGCGATGACGTGCAACGTCCGCAACGGCTGCATTACTTCGCCCTGATCAGGCAGCCTCCGGCACGCGATGCAGTCATAGCGCCGGGGGGGGCGGCGGAGCACCTCGCTGCGCAGTTGCGCGCGGCATGGCCGAGCCGGATCGGCGGCTTCCATCGCCTGCACTTCGAAGGCGGCCGGGTTTCCCTGACCCTGGTTTTCGGCGAACCGCGCAACATGGTCAGCCGCATCGAAGGCCGCTTCGATGCATTCGTCATCGATGCCGAGGACGATACGCCTGCGTTCAGGGAGGATCTCGCCTGGCTGGCTGCCGAGGCAGCGCCGGCCGCACAGGCAGCGCCGGCGGCAGTCCGCCGTGCCGCCATCGTCGGCGCCGGCATCGCCGGCATCGGCTGCGCGGAACGGCTGGCGCAGCGCGGCTGGCAGGTCAGCCTGTTCGAGCGCCGCTCCGAACCGGCCTTGGAAACCTCCGGCAACCGCCAGGCCATCCTGTTGCCGGCGCTCGCCGTCGACGAGACACGGCTGTCCCGCCTCAACCGGGTCGCCTTCCTCTACGTGCTGCGCCAGCTGGCCGACCTCGCCCGCGCGGGCCATCCGGTGACCTGGCGCGACTGCGGCGTGTTCCAGATCGCTCGTCATGCCGACCACGCCCGCAAGCAGCAGGCCATTGTGGCCGACCAGCAGTTGCCGGCGGATTTCGTCCAGTACCTGGATGCCGCGGCGGCCAGCCGGCTCGCCGGCACGCCGGTCAGCGGCGGCGGCTGGTGGTTTCCGCAGGCCGGCTGGCTGGCGCCCGCGTCGCTGTGCCGCGCCTTGCTGGCGGCCGCCGGAACGAGGGTCGAATTCCGTCCCGACACGGCCATTGCCGCAGCCAATCCAACGGCAGATGGCTGGCAACTGCTGGATGCCGCCGGGCAATCACTTTGGGAAGGCCCGACCGTGATCCTGGCCCATGCCCACGGCCTGCGCGAACTGGCGCAATCGGCACACTTGCCGCTGCGCTGTTTCCGCGGCCAGGTCAGCCACCTGCCCGCAGCCGATAACGCCGGCCTGCCGCGCTGCGTGGTCTGCCGCGAAGGCTACCTGGCGCCCGCGCATGAGGGGATCGCCGGGCTGGGCGCCACCTTCCAGCGCAGCCGCGATACGGCTTTGCATGCCGCCGACCACCAGGCCAACCTCGCCAGGCTGGCGGCGATGCTGCCCGCACTGGCGGATCGCTTCGACGCCGGAAAACTCGCCGGCCGCGTCGGCCTGCGCCCGGTTTCACCCGACAAGCTGCCGCTGGTCGGCGCCCTGCCCCTGGCCAGCTGCGCGCCGCGCCCGGCCGCGCACGTCGAATGGCCGCGCTGGCCCGGGCTCTACGTCGCCAGCGGCTATGGCGCGCGCGGCTTCGTCTGGGCGCCCCTGATGGCCGAACTGCTCGCCTGCCAGATCAATGGCGAACCGCTGCCGGTAGAAGCGGACCTGGCCGCCGCCGTCGACCCCGCCCGGTTCCCCTGGAAGGGCACTTTGTAACGGTCTGTTTCTTGGGTGCACCGGGCTTGCGGCCCGGGCGTTATTCTTGTCGCGACCCCCAACCACCGCGAGGACACCATGACTACAGCCAGCCCCCCTTCCCGCCTCCATCCCCTGATCGCCGTTGCGGCCGTTGCCGTGATCCTGCTGTCGGCGACCGGCATTGCCGCCATCACCGGCTACCTGCCCGCGGGCAATGCAGCGGGCAATGCGACCGCCCCGGCGCCCGCCGCTGCCGTCCCGCCAGCGCCGACTATTGACCCGGCGGCCCCGGCGCCGGCGGCGAAGGCCGTCGAGAAACCCGCTGCGGCTGTACCTGCGGCTGCCAAGCCCGCCCCGAAGCCCGTGGCGAAAACCAGCCAGCCGCCTGTCGAGCTTGCCCAGGCGCCGGCCTATCCCGCCGTGCCGCCGCCCGTCGCCGCGCCAATGCCCTGCCCGAATTGCGGCACCATCGAGAATGTGCGTGAAGTGACGCAGGCCGGTGAAGGCAGCGGCCTGGGCGCCGTGGCCGGCGGCGTGATCGGCGGCATCCTTGGCAACCAGGTCGGCGGCGGCACCGGCAAGAAGATCGCCACCGTCGCCGGCGTGGCGGGCGGCGCCTATGCCGGCCACCAGATCGAGAAGAACCAGAAGAAAACCACGCGCTACGAAATCAGCGTGCGCATGAACGACGGCTCGCTGCGCACCGTGGCACAGGACAGCGTGCCCTCCTGGCGCATCGGCGAGCCGGTGCGCATCGAAAACGGCATGTTGGTGCGCTGAGTTCCCCTTTGGGTCCTACTCAGGATTTACTGCAAAATCGTAAGTCCAGCCGCAGCAAGGTTTCCTCCCGGCCCAGCACCGCCAGCACGCGGTCGATGGCCGGGCTTTGCGGCTGGCCGAGCAGCGCCACGCGCAGCGGAATCGCCACCTGCGGCATCTTGAGCCCGGTGGCGGCCAGCGTTTCCTTCAATGCCTTCGCCAGGGTTTCGGCAACCCATTCCGCATCGTTCAGCAACAGCAGGCGGCCGCGCAAATCTGCCAGCGCCGCTATGGCCGTGGCCGTGAAGTGCTGGGCAACCAGTTCCTCGGAGGGATGCACCGGCACGTAGAAGGGATGCGCACAGTCGGCCAGTTCGTTGAGGTTGGCGACGCGATCCTTGTAGAGGGCGGCAATCCGGCTCGCTTCGGGGAAAGGGGTTACCGCAACGCCCTCGCGCGCCAGCCGCCGCACCACCTCCCCGGCCAGCCGCGCATCGTCTGCCAGCTTGATGTAGTGGGCATTCAGCCAGGTCAGCTTTTCGGTATTGAACTGGGCGGCGGATGCCGTGATGTGGTCGAGGTCGAACCACTGCACGAACTGCTCCAGGCTGAAGATTTCCGCATCGCCGTGCGACCAGCCCAGACGCGCCAGGTAATTGAGCACGGCCTCGGGCAGGTAGCCGTTGTCGTCATACTGCATGACGCTGACGGCGCCGTGGCGCTTGGAAAGCTTGGTGCCGTCGTCGCCAAGGATCATCGACACATGGCCGTAGCGCGGCACCGGCGCGCCAAGGGCCTGCAGCAGGTTGATCTGCCGCGGCGTGTTGTTGACATGGTCGTCGCCGCGGATCACATGACTGACGCGCATGTCGGCATCATCGACGACGACGCAGAAGTTGTAGGTCGGCGTGCCGTCGGCGCGGGCGATGATGAAATCATCGAGTTCGGCATTGGCGATCTCGATGCGGCCCTTCACCTGGTCGTCCCAGGCCACCACGCCCGCGGTCGGATTCCTGAAGCGGACGACGGGGGCCACGCCGGCCGGCGGCGGCGGCAGGGTCTTGCCCGGCTCGGGTCGCCAGCGCCCGTCATAGCGCGGCTTCTCCTTGCGCAACTCCTGTTCGGCGCGCAGCGCGTCGAGTTCCTCGATCGAGGTGTAGCAATGATAGGCGGTGCCCGCCGCCAGCATCTGGCCGATCACCTCCTTGTAGCGCGGCATGCGCTGCATCTGGTAGAACGGCCCTTCATCGTGCGCCAGGCCGAGCCATTGCATGCCGTCGAGAATCGCCTGCACTGCCTCCGGCGTGCTGCGCGCCACGTCGGTATCCTCGATGCGCAGGATGAACTGCCCGCCGTGGTGGCGTGCGTAGGCCCAGGCGAACAGCGCGGTGCGCGCGCCACCGATGTGCAGGTAACCGGTGGGGCTGGGCGCAAAGCGCGTTCGGACTGCAGGCTGAGAATCGGACATGACAAAGCCGGAAAAGAGAAAAACCGCATTCTAACTGCCGCTGGGGTGGCCGGCACGCTGCCCTGCGCAGCCGGAATCCCGTAGCATTCGGGTATGAGGTTTCTGCCCGCATTCCGCTCGCGCAACTATCGCCTGTTTTTCGCCGGACAACTGATTTCCCTGGTCGGCACCTGGATGCAGCAGATCGCCATGGTCTGGCTGGCCTACCGGCTCACCGATTCGGTCGTCATGCTCGGCCTGGTCGGCTTTGCCAGCCAGATTCCGATCCTACTGTTCGGCGTCCTGGCAGGAGTCTGGAACGACCGCATCGACCGCCGCCGCCTGTTGTTGTGGACGCAGTTTCTCGCCCTGCTGCAGGCCCTCGCCTTGTACGGGCTGACGGTAACCGGCGCCATCACGCCCGCCATGCTGCTGATGCTGGCCTTCCTGCTCGGCTGCATCAATGCCGTGGATCTGCCGGCACGGCAGGCTTTCGTGGCCCAACTGGTCACCGATCGGGCCGATCTCGCCAACGCCATCGGCCTCAATTCACTGCTGATGAACGGTTCGCGCTTCGTCGGGCCGACCCTGGCCGGACTGCTGGTGGCGGCGGCCGGAGAGGCGGCGTGCTTCCTGGTCAATGCGCTCTCCTATCTGGGCGTGCTGGCCGCACTGGCGGCGATCCGCATCGCGCCGCGCCCGGTCCCGCCACAGCCGGCCCTCGACGCCCTGCGCGCCGGCCTCGGCTACGCCTTCAGCCATCCGCAGATCCGCCTGGCGCTGTTCATGATCGCCGGTTTCAGTTTCATCGTCACGCCTTATGCCGTGTTGATCCCCGTGTTTGCACGCGACATCTTCGCGGGGGATGCCCAGACCTACGGTTTCCTGATCGGCAGCGCCGGCATCGGTTCGCTGTGCGGCGCTCTGTTCCTCGCCTTGCGGCGCGGCAAGCCGGATGCCGACGGTTTGGACAGGATGGTGGCGGTTGCCATGCTGAGCGGGGGCATCGCCCTGGCCGCATTTGCAATCGCGCCCGCGCTCGCCATCGCCTACCCGCTGCTCACGGTGCTCGGCTTCTGCGTGGTGATGAGCGTGGCCGGCAGCAACATCCTGATCCAGACGGTCGTCGAGGAGGATTATCGCGGCCGCGTCATGGCGATTTTTTCGGTGGCCTTCCTCGGCATCGCGCCGCTGGGCAGCCTCGCCATCGGCGCCGTGGGCGCGCTGCTCGGCGTGCGGCCCAGTCTGCTGCTGTGCGGATTACTGTCCTGCGGACTGGGACTGGCGTATTTGCGGCGGCTGAAATATAGCCGCTAAAAGAGAAAGGCACGGCAAATGCCGTGCCTTTCTTGGCAATGCTCGAAAGCTGCCTGGCTTACTTCTTGGCAGCCTTTTTCTTGCCTGCCACTGCGGTCTTGAAACCGGTGCCGGCAGTGAAGCGCGGCACGGTGGTCGCCGCAATTTTCAGTTTTTCGCCGGTCTTGGGATTCACGCCGGTACGTGCGGCGCGCTTGGCAGCCTTGAAGGTGCCGAAACCGACCAGGGTGACAGGATTACCCTTGGCGACTGATTTGACAACGGCATCGACAATCGCGTCCAAAGCCTTGCCGGCGGCAGCTTTGCTGATATCGGCCCCCTTGGCGGCGATTTCGATGAGATCCCCTTTGTTCATATTCGTCTGCTCCTCAGATGAAAGGCTACATAGCCAAGCGGCATTCTAACTGCACTTCCGGCCCCGACGTCAAGAACTTGCTGCATTTTTTTCCCGCAAAGCCGCATGGCGAGACACTTTACGCAACCGATGCGCAAGCTGACGCAACTATTGTGCCTATAGTGCCTATAATCGCCGCTGTCAGGAATTGCACCACCGCGAACTCAGGAGGTTGCCTTCATGTTGTTCATTCTGTATTACATCGTCGCCATCACGGTTCTGGTACTGCATTTCACGGGCGTACTGGCCCGTCACAACCTTGAGTGGCTGGTGCTGGTGCTCGCGGTTACGGTGTTCCCGGCAGTCATCTATCTTTAGTTTTCGTTCGCCGGCCCCGCATCTGCCCGGCGGGCAGTTCCCGGGCTGGACTCAAGAACAATGGCGGACGATGAAGTCCTTGACCGCCTGCACGTCGGGCTTCATCACGGCGACGCGTTGCGGCAGTTCCTCGATGCCGGCGAAATCGTCCGGCCGCAGCGGATCGCGTCCCAGCGCCTCCCGGATGGTCTCGGCAAATTTCACCGGCTGGGCGGTCTCCAGCACGATCATCGGGATGCCCGCAGCCCGCTGTTCGCGCGCCACCTTGAGGGCATCGGCCGTGTGCGTGTCGATCATCAACCCGTGTTGCTGCCAGACCTGCCGGATCGTCGCCAGGCGGTCCGCATGGCAGCTCTTGCCGGAAACGAAGCCGAATCCGGGCAGCTGCGCCAGGTACGGGGTGCCGCCAAGCGCGAAGCTGCCGCCGGCATCCACTTTGGCCCACAGTTTCCGCACCACGGCCGGGTCGCGCCCCACCAGGTCGAAGACGAAGCGCTCGAAGTTAGAAGCCTTGGAGATATCCATCGACGGACTTGAGGTCACCCAGGTATCGGCGGCGCCGCGCGGGCGATAGACGCCACTTCGGAAAAATTCGTCAAGCACGTCGTTTTCGTTGGTCGCCAGCACCAGGCGTTCGATCGGCAGACCCATCATGCGTGCGATGTGGCCGGCGCAGATATTGCCGAAGTTGCCTGAAGGCACGGCGAACGAGACACGCTCCCCGCTATGCTGCGTCGCCGCGAAATAGCCCTTGAAGTAATAGACGATCTGCGCCAGGACGCGCGCCCAGTTGATCGAGTTCACCGCGCCGATCTTGTAGCGCGCCTTGAAGGCGGCATCGTTGGATACCGCCTTGACGATGTCCTGGCAGTCGTCGAACATGCCCTCGATGGCGATGTTGAAGATGTTCGGCTCCTGCAGCGAGTACATCTGCGCCCGCTGGAAGGCCGACATCAGGCCGTGCGGCGACAGCATGAAGACACGCACGCCCTGCTTGCCGCGCATGGCGTATTCGGCGGCCGAACCGGTATCGCCCGAGGTGGCGCCGAGAATGTTGATGGTTTCGCCGCGCGTGGCCAGCACATGCTCGAACAGGTTGCCGAGCAGTTGCATCGCCATGTCCTTGAAGGCGAGCGTCGGTCCGTTGGAGAGTTCGAGCAGGTAAAGGCCGGGTTCGACGCTGGTCAGCGGCGTGATGTCGGCGGCGTTGCCGCCGGGCCGCGCATGGCGGTAGGTATGCGCCGTGTAGGTGCGCTCGGCGAGGGTGCGCAGCGTGGCGGCTGGGATGTCATCGACATATTTTGCCAGGATGCGCAGCGCCAGCGCGGCGTACGGCAGTTCACGCCATTCGGCCAGCTCGGCGGCGCCGACCTGCGGATAGCTTTCCGGCAGGTAGAGGCCGCCATCTGGGGCAAGCCCGCCGAGGAGGATGTCGGAAAAGGATTGTGCTGGGGCGCCGCCGCGCGTGGAAATGTATTTCATGGCGATCCGTAATGAGGTGCAGGGCTAATGCGGGCGTGAATTATCGGTGCTGATCCGTGGCCTGTCCAGCAGCAGGGCCCGCAGCAGGCCGGCTGCGAACAGCAGCAGTCCGATTAGCACAAGCAGCCCGCCGCGCGCGTCGTCGAACGCCAGCAGCGCGCCACCCAGCAGAAACAGCAGTGCACGCCAGCGACCGCCCCGGGCCAGCCGGGCCTGCATGGCGGCGCGCGCCGGCGTGGCGCCCAGTGGGTGGCGCCAGACCGGCAGCAACTGGCTGAGCGCGCCGGTCACCAGCGGCAGCAGGAACAGCGCCATGAAGGCGGCGATGGCGGGACGCCCCGGCACGCTGCCCAGGCCGTGCGCCAGCCCCAGCAGCAGGAGCAGGGCGAATCCTGCCGTGGCCGCCAGCAGCGGCGCCGTTGTGCCAGCGCCGACCATGGCCGGCAGCCCGAAGGCACGCTGCCAGGCCAGCAGGTTCGCCGCGACGACCCACAGCAGCAATGCGGCGCCGGACACTGCCAGCCAGAAGGAACCGGCGGCCCCCGCAGCCACCAGCAGCGCGCCGCCGACCGCCAGGGGCAGGTCGCGGCGCAGACGGGCGGCGACCCGCGCATCCGGCCGCCCGAGCGCCGTCGGCAGCAGCACCGGCAAGGTGCCGAGCGCAGCCAGTCCGATGAAGCCCAGGGTGTTCAGGTGCAGGTGGAACAGGCGCAGGAACGCGCCGATCTGCGGTTCGGCCAGCCACAGCGGCACCGGGCTGACGGCGAAGAACAGGCACAGCAGGGCCGCCCCGTACCAGTGCGCGCCGGGATGCGGCGCGCCCAGGGTCGCGCGCAGGCGGCGGGCGATCCAGACGATCAGGGTCAGGGCCGCCAGCGTCACCACGCTCGCGGCGACATGCAGGCTCCAGCCCGGCAACACGCCGGCCAGCGCAAGCGGCGTGGCGCACCCGGCGGCTTGCACGGCCAGCGGCAGATGGCGCAGCGGCCGGCCGGCGACGGCCGAGCGCGTCAGCACCGGCACGAAATGGATGATCGCGCCGAAGATCAGCGGCATCGCGCCGGCAGCGAAGACGATATGGATAGTCGGCGCTGGCGGGACGGCGAGGAGCGCCGCCACGGCAGCCAGCAGGAAGGCCAGGACGGCGCAGATGCCCAGATAGACCAGCATCCGCGCGTGGTTCAGTTCAGGTTTTCGAGGCGCAGGCGGATGATGTTCCCGGTCACCACCGGCAGGGCTTCGATGAGTTGCAGCGCCGCAGTCATCTGTTTCTCGCGCACGCTGTGGGTGAGCATGATGATGTCGGTCTGCCGTTCCTCTTCGCCCGGCTCGCGCTGGATCATGGCATCGATGGAAATCTGCTGGTCGGCAAGGATGCGGGTGATCTCGGCCAGCACGCCGGGCTGGTCCTCGACCCGCATGCGCAGATAGAAGCTGGTCGTCACCTCGCCGATCGGCAATACGGGGAGATCGACCAGCTGGTCGGGCTGGAAGGCCAGGTGCGGCACGCGGTGCTCGGGGTCGGCGGTATGCATGCGCGTGACGTCGACGAGATCCGCGATCACCGCGCTGGCGGTCGGTTCGGCGCCGGCGCCCTTGCCGTAATAGAGCGTGGCGCCGACCGCATCGCCCTGCACCAGCACGGCGTTCATGGCGCCCTCGACGTTGGCGATCAGGCGTTTGGCGGGAATCAGGGTGGGATGCACGCGCAGCTCGACGCCCGCCGGCGTGCGCCGGGTGATGCCGAGCAGCTTGATGCGGTAGCCCAGCTGTTCGGCATACTTGATGTCGACCGCCTCGAGCCTGCTGATGCCCTCGATGTGCGCCTTGTCGAACTGCATCGGGATGCCGAAGGCGATCGCCGCCATGATGGTCAGCTTGTGCGCGGCAT
>CAYYHO010000036.1:0-10096 GCA_964471725.1 uncultured Methyloversatilis sp.
AGTCGCCACGCGGGCTGCGCAGCAAGGGCCCCTTCGTCGCCATCAACTGCGCGGCGATTCCCGACAACCTGCTCGAAGCCACGTTGTTCGGCTACGAGAAAGGCGCCTACACCGGTGCGCAAAACGCCCAGGCCGGCAAGTTCGAGCAGGCCAGCGGCGGCACCCTGCTGCTCGACGAAATCTCGGAAATGCCGCAGGCGCTGCAGGCCAAGCTGCTGCGCGTGCTGCAGGAGCGTGAGGTCGAGCGGGTCGGTGGCAAGCGCCCGCTGCCGATCGACATTCGCGTGCTGGCCACTTCGAACCGCGACATGGCCGCCGAGGTGGCCGCCGGCCGTTTCCGCGAGGACCTCTACTACCGGCTCAACGTCTTCCCGCTGCAGATTCCCGCCCTGCGCGAACGGCCCGAAGACATCGTGCCGCTGGCGCAGCACTTCCTGGCGCTGCATGGCGCGCGCCTCGGGCGCGTGGCGCGGATCAGCCCTGCCGCGGCGGCAAAACTTGCCGTCCAGCCCTGGCCCGGCAACGTGCGCGAACTCGAAAACGTCATGCAGCGCGCCCTGATCCTGGCGCCGGGCGACACGATCGAGCCGGAGCATCTGCTGTTGCAGGGCGGCGGCGTGGCGCCTCCCGTCGCTGACGCCGTCCCCATGTCACGCGGCGGTCCGGCTGGCGCCGTCCCGCCAGCACCGACTTTTTCCGCAACTTTCCCCCCGACGCCAGCACAAGCTTCTGTTTCCACTGGAAATCCTGCCAACATGAAAGACCTCGAGCGCCAGCATATCCTCGACACGCTGGCCAGGGTCGGCGGCTCGCGCAAGCAGGCCATCGAGATTCTCGGCATCTCCGAGCGCAGCTTGCGCTATAAACTGAAGCAGTACCGCGAAGAGGGCCTGCTCAAGGAGGGCAGGCCCGGCGATGAAGAAGGCGCAGGCGGGTAGAATTCAGGCACGTCCCTTGCTGTAAATTCGTGACCGCCATTTTTTGGCGACAGGAACATGACCATGGCCATCGACACCAGCAGTCTAGAACAGATGCTTTCCCAGCTGCACGCCGCCGGCGCTGTCGCGCAGGGCAAGGCCGCGCCTGCCGTCGGGTCGCCGCAGGGCGCCGAGTTCAGCCAGGCCCTCAAGTCGGCGATCGACCAGGTGAATGCTGCCCAGCAATCGGCCCAGCAGATGACGCGGAATTTCGTCGCCGGCCAGAGCAATGTCGACCTGCAGGACGTCATGATCAACCTGCAGAAAGCCAGCCTGTCCTTCCAGCAGATGGTGCAGGTGCGCAACAAGCTGGTCAGCGCCTACCAGGATGTGATGAATATGCCTGTTTAAGGGCGTTTCGGGCAGTTTCAAACAACATCGTAAGTCGTTAAAAAAACAGAGAATTAGTGATTCTCTGGGTATCTGGTCGTTTCTCGCTGTCTCAGTCGGTTGTGGGTAAACTGGTGGGTATGGAAATCGTATACCCGCAGCCATGACACCGTTGGCCATCCTCCTGTCTGTTGCCGATAGCAATAATCTGACGGCTGATGCTTTGCCCGCGCCTTGAGTGCAGCCAAAGTCAAGAACAGCAAGCCGAACGGCAAGCCGTTGAAGGTGCCCGACGGCGGCGGCCTAGTGCTCTACGTTCCACCCCCGGGTGCCAAGACGTGGCGCTATCGGTTTCGTCTGGCCGACAAAGAGCAGACACTCACTATCGGCGGTTATGTCTTGCGCCACCGGCCTGGACAACGGCCTATTCGGTTCGCTCCGCTCAACCTGTCTGTTCAGGTGCTCCGCGCATTGTGGTGTTGGTTCCCCCGCCCGCCACCCATCTGCCCTAAGGGGCTCCCCACAAAAACAAAGTGCCGTCCTGCCGGCGCCGACTTTTCGAGCCTCCCTTCCTAAATGCCATGACCTGGCATACACCTGATTTATTGTGGAGAGGGACACGACATGACTACCGATCGCATCACCATCGACCCGGCTATTTGCCATGGCAAACCTTGCATTCGCGGTCTGCGCTATCCGGTGGAAAGCCTTCTCGAATTGTTGGCGGGAGGCATGAGTGTCGAGCAGATTCTTGAGGATTACGAAGACCTGCAGCGTGAAGACATCCTTGCTGCCCTGTCCTATGCCGCCCGGCTGGCGCAAGTGAAACGGATGGAGCCTTTGGCTGCATGAAGTTTCTGATTGATGCGCAGCTGCCGCGCAGGCTGTGCAAGTGGCTGCGCGAAGCGGGGCACGATGTTGTCCATACCCTTGATCTGCCGCTCGGTAACGCAACACCAGATTCGATGGTGCTGACTATTGCCATGAACGAGCCATGAACGAGCAGCGCATCGTCGTGACCAAGGACGATGATTTTGTTCAGTCGCATCTGCTTGTCGGCCGTCCGGAAAAATTATCGCTCGTCGCCACCGGCAATATCGGTAATGCCGAGTTGGAATCACTGCTCCGCAAGAACATCACCCGTATCGAGGCTGCTTTGCAATCCGGTAGCTTCGTCGAAATCAATCGCTATCAGCTCACCGCCCACGATTGAGTTTAGATTGAGTTTAGATGTGTCACCTCGATGTGCGGGTAAACTTGCGGGTAAATCGACCCGGAAATAATGTGCACTGTCAGTATTGGAAAGGCACACACGGCTAATAAATCATCACAGGACGTGATGAACATGCCGGTGTAAGCCGGACGCCGTCCAGCCAGCGCCGACTTTCCCAGCCGACTTTCCCAGCCTGACCTGCTTCAGGTACTTTCCCGCACGATCAGCGAATAGCCGATGTCGATGCTGTGGGTGGCGACGGCTTCGCTGCGGATGAGTTTCAGCAGCATCGCGGCGGCTGTTTCGCCCAGGTCGCTGCGGCGGGTGCGCACGGTGGTCAGGGGCGGAATCATCTGATCGCTGCCGGGCAGGTCATTGAAGCCGGCGATCGCCACCTGCCCCGGCACGGCAATGCCCCGGCGCGCGGCGGCCAGCAGGGCGCCCTGCGCCAGGTCGTCATTGCAGAAAAAGATGGCATCGACGGGGGGCGACTGGCTGACGATCTGCTCGAACATCTGTGCCCCGAGCTTCTGTGACGAGGGCGCCGGGTTCAGCCATTCCAGGCGGGCATCGTGCCGGTTCGCGGCCTGCAGTTCGCGGCGCCAGCCCGCCATGCGCTGCAGTGCGCGCGGATCGAGTTGCGCGGCGGCGAAGGCGATTCGCTGGTAACCGCGCTCCAGCAGGTGGCGCGCCAGCGCGGCGCCCGCCTCGACCTGGGAAAAACCGACGCTGTAGATGGCCGGGTCAGCGGCCAGTTCCATCAGGTGCACGCAGGGAATGCCGCTGGTCGCAATCAGCGTCCGGGTGGTTTCGGTGTGCTGCAGGCCGGTGATCAGCATGCCCGCCGGGCGGTGGGCCAGCTGCTCGCGCAGCAACTGCTCCTCTTCGCTCGGGTCGTAGTGCGTGATGCCGATCAGGGTCTGGTAGCCCGCGTAGCGCAGAGTGCGCTGGGCGGCCTCGAGCAGGTCGACGAACAGCGCGTTGGTCAGCATCGGGATCAGGATCGCGACGTGCGTGCTGTGCCGTGAGGCCAGGGCGCGCGCGGCGGGGTCCGGCACGTAGCCGAGCTTTTTCGCCGCCTTGCGGATGCGCTCGACCAGTTCGGGATCGACGGCCCGCTTGCCGCTCAAGGCCCGCGAAACGGTGATCGGGCTGACGGCGGCGGCCTGCGCCACCTCGGCCAGCGTGATGCGCCCGGTAGCGCGCGGGCGGTGAGGCGTTTTCTGACCCATCTTCTCAGGCAATCATTGCGTCAATCAGGGCTGCGGCAATCATCGGGTTGACATCGATTCTAGACCAACTTAGGATAGCGCTATCCAAATCGGCATTTATTTTACGTGCGCCTGTAAATATATATAAAACAGAGCCATGTTGGAATAGTGCCCCAGTTTGAACATATGGAAAGATAGCGCTGTCCGTATATGGGCGATTCGGTTGTGATCATGGGCGTGGCCGGTTGCGGCAAGTCGAGCCTGGGGGCTGCACTGGCGGCGTCGACCGGGCTGCGCCTGATCGAGGGCGACGACTACCATAGCCCGGCCAGCCGCGAAAAAATGAGGTGCGGCATTGCGCTGACGGATGCCGACCGCGCGGCCTGGCTCGAAACCCTGGGGGCACTGCTGCGCGATGCCGCCGAACCGGCCGTCCTGACCTGTTCGGCCCTCAAGCGCGCCTATCGGGACCGCTTGCGTGCAGCTGCCGCGGGCCTGCGCTTCATCTATCTGGAAATCAGCCCGCGGGAAGCCCTGCAACGGGTCAGCACGCGCGCCGGCGCCCATTTCTTCCCCGTCACATTGGTGGACAGCCAGTTCGCCACCCTGGAACCCCCGCTCACGGAAAGCGGGGTGTTGCGGCTCGCAGCCACCTTGCCGCTGGACAAGCTCAACCAGCAGGCAGTCGCCTGGCTGGCGAGCGGAGCAGGGCCATGAAGGCCATTGCCGACAAGCTGCAACTGCTCGCCCAATGGGTCATGGCCGGCTGCCTGGGCGTCATGGCCGTCTCTGTCTTCGTCAACATTGTCCTGCGCTACGGCTTCGGCAGCGGCATCGCCGCCAGCGAGGAGCTGGCGCGCCTGCTGTTCGTCTGGCTGGTATTCATCAGCGCGACGCTGGCCTATCCGAAGGGCGAGCTGATGGCCTTCACCATGCTGCTCGGTGCGCTCAAGCAAAGGCCGCGTGCCCTGGGGTTCCTGACGGCAGTCATCCGCCTGCTGGTGATCCTCGCCTGCGGCCTGCTGGCTCACGGCGCCTGGCAGCAGGTGGTGGTCGGGCTGGCCAGCCATTCCGTGGTCCTCAAGTACCCGACCGCACTGCTGCCCCTGCCGGCGTTGCTGTGCTCCGTGCTGATCGGCCTCATGGCAATGGTTGAACTCATCCAGGCGAAGCCGATGCACCTCGGGCCGGGCGCCCCGGCGGACAAGCCGTGAGCGCCCCGCGCGGCCGCCCGAAGGGGCGCGAGCCTCAAACCGGAGCCGCGCAGCGGCGAACCCTCGTCACCCCCTCCCTTGGTGAGGGGGTTGGGGGGAGGGTAATCCCATGAGTCCGGAAACCACCGCTTTCATCGTCTTCCTCGTCGGCATGCTGACGCTGATGGGCATCGGCATGAACATGGGGCTGGCCCTGGTGCTGACCGGCGCCGGCATGGCCTGGGCGCTCGACTTCTGGAACACCCAGCTGCTGGCGCAAAACCTGGTGGCCGGGGTGGACAGCTTCCCGCTGCTCGCCGTGCCCTTCTTCATCCTCGCCGGCGAGCTGATGAATTCCGGCGGCATCAGCCGGCGCATCATCGAAATGGCGCAGGCCTGGGTCGGCCACATCCGCGGCGGCCTCGGCTTCGTCACCATCGCGGCCGCGATACTGATGGCGAGCATGAGCGGCTCGGCGCTGGCGGATACGGCCGCGCTGGCGACCATCCTGCTGCCGATGATGCGCCAGCAGGGCTACCCGATGAACACCTCGGCCGGCCTGGTGGCAGCCGGCGGCATCATCGCGCCGATCATCCCGCCGTCGATGCCCTTCATCATCTACGGGGTGACCACCAATACCTCGATTTCCGCCCTGTTCATGTCCGGCATCGTGCCCGGCCTGATCATGGGCATCGGCCTGGTGCTGGCCTGGAAGATCGAGCTGCGCCGCATCGACCTGCCCTCGGGCCGGCCGCTGCCGCTGCGCCAGCGCCTGCGGGCGACGCGCCAGGCCTTCTGGGCGCTGCTGATGCCGGTGATCATCATCGGCGGCATGAAGACCGGCATCTTCACGCCGACCGAAGCCGCGGTCATCGCCGCCTTCTACGCGCTGGTGGTCGCACTGGCGATCCACCGCGAGATGAAAGTGGCGGAGATCTACCACGTGCTGCTGCGCGCCGCGAAGACCACCGGCATCGTGATGTTCCTCTGCGCCGGCGCGCAGGTCGCCAGCTACATGATCACCCTCGCCGACCTGCCGGGCGTGCTGATCGGCTGGCTCGGCCCGATCGTCGAGAATCCGCGCCTGCTGATGGCCGTCATGATGCTCATCATGGTCATGATCGGCATGGTGCTGGACCTGACGCCGACGATCCTGATCTTCGCTCCGGTGCTGCTGCCGATCGCCGTCAAGGCGGGCATCGATCCGGTGTATTTCGGCCTGATGTTCGTGCTGACCGGTTCCATCGGCCTGATCACGCCGCCGGTCGGCACCGTGCTGAACGTCGTCGCCGGCATCGGCAGGCTGCCGATCCACCATGTCGTCAGGGGCGTCAGCCCGTTCCTCCTCGTTTATCTAATCATCATGAGCTTGTTCGTCGTCTTCCCGCAGGTCGTCACTGCACCGGTGGCATGGATGCGCTGAGCCATGCCGGACCTGCAACACCGCCCAGCCACACCACACTGTAAGGAGAATTCCATGAATGCCTCACGTCGCACCCTGTTGGCCGTCGCCGCCGCTGCGCTGCTGGCCGCCCCGTTTGCCGCCTTCGCCCAGGACATCAAGCCGCGGCTGATCCGTTTCGGCTACGGCCTCAACGAGCAGTCGAACCAGGGCCGGGCCGTCAAGTTCTTTGCCGAGCAGGTCGAGAAGAATTCCGGCGGCAAGATGCGCATCCGGGCCGTCGGCGCCGCCGCGCTCGGCCCGACACCCAGATGCAGCAGGCCCTGATCGGCGGCGCGCAGGAAATGATGGTCGGCTCCACGGCGACTCTGGTCGGCATCACCAAGGAGATGGCGCTGTGGGACACCCCCTTCCTGTTCAACAACGCCAAGGAGGCCGACGCGATCCTCGACGGCCCGATCGGCCAGAAGATCGCCGACAAGCTGCAGGAAAAAGGGCTGGTCGGGCTGGTCTATTGGGAAAACGGCTTCCGCAACCTGACCAACAGCAAGCGGCCGGTGAGCAAGCTGGAAGATCTCGAAGGCATCAAGCTGCGCGTGATGCAGAACGAGGTGTATCTGGAAAGCTTCAAGCTGATGGGCGCCAATGCCATTCCGCTGCCCTTCTCGGAACTGTTCAGCGCGCTGGAAACGAAGACCGTGGATGGCCAGGAAAACCCCTACAACACCATCCTGTCCAGCAAGTTCTACGAAGTGCAGAAATTCCTGTCGGTGACCAACCACGTCTATAGCCCGTGGATCATGCTGGTCAGCAAGAAGTGGTGGGATCAGCTGTCGAAGGACGAGCAGAAGGTGCTGCAGGATGCCGCCAAAGCCAGCCGCGACTTCGAGCGCAAGGACACCCGCGCCGAAGCGGCGAAGGCGCTGGCCGACCTGAAGGGCAAGGGCATGGCGATCAACGAACTGTCGCCGCAGGAAATCGGCCGCATGCGCGACAAGCTGACCCGCGTGAACGCGCTGATCAGCACCAACGTCGGCATGGATCTGTGGACAGAAACCCAGGCGGCGCTCGCCAAGCTGCGCGGGAAGTAAACGCCCGCCCCCCTGCCCCCCCTCGCGGGGGGCTATTATTTGCGCGCTGCGCGCGGCTATTACGGGGGGCTTCGTAAGGATTACTGAGCGGGTTGCGCCTGGCGGCGCGTGCCGCTTTCCCTTGGGGCGGCCCGGCGGGAAAGCTGCCAGGTATTGTGCCGTCCCGCCAGCGCCGACTATTCAAGTGCTTCAGCTTCTCATGGGATAAGCCGCCCGCAGGGCGGCTTATCCCATGCCCAGTTCGCGTGCCTTGCGCTCGCGTTCCACCTTGATGATGTAGCGCTGGATCAGGGTCAGCATCGGGCCGGGCAGCTTGATGAATTCGCAGCCGGCGCGGCGCACGCGCAGGCCGCTGCGCAGCGTCATGTCGAACAGGCTGCGCACCTGGAGCCGGCCGACGACGGTGCCGACCTCGGGTAGTTCGAGGTGGCATTCCGGCAGGATCGTTTCCGGTTCGAAGGGGATGCCCTCGGGCGGCGCCGAGATGCCGATCCCGCCGCCGCTGATGTCGAAGACATGGGCCTCGTGGCTGTAGAGGCTGTCGTCCGGCAGGCGGATGGTGATCTGGCACTGCAAGGGCCGGGCGATCGGCGTGATCAGCCGATAGTATTCGCGCCGCTGCAGGCGCAGGACTTCGGCCGGCAGGGCGCTGCGGAAGGCGGCGCGGCCGTCCTGCTGCACCTGGGTGAAGCCGCGCAGGATGAACTGGACGCGCACCTTGTCGAGCGTGGTGACGCAGAAATGCTTGTCGGCCGCCAGGGCCTTGCGGTTCATTTCGCTGCTGGGGCCGAAATCGAGGATCAGGTGGTCGTCCGCGACGACGGCCAGCGTGGTGATCAGCATGTCGCGGCCCTCGTTGAAAAAGGCCGTGATCTGCGAGACATGATCGAGCAGGCCGCGCAGCACGACGCGGACCTCGGCCGGCGTGCGCAGCATGAACTGGTCGTACTCGCCGGTTTCGAACTGGGCGGGCGGCTGCTTGGCGGGAGCGGGATTTTCGTTGGCCATGGGCGGTGGTCGATCAGCGAACGCTGATTTTATTCCGCCGCCGCGCCCTTGTTCGCCGAAAGTATCGGGGCGATGTTCTTCTGTTCCACCTGATACAGCCAGGCCAGCAGTTCGGCCACGGCGACATACAGGGCAGGGGGGATGTGCTCGTCCAGGTCCACCTGCTGCAGCAGCGTGACCAGCTCGGGCGATTCATGCACATAGACGCCATGTTCGCGCGCCCTGGCGATGATTTCGGCGGCGATCAGGCCACGGCCCTTGGCGACCACCTTCGGCGCGCGGTCGCCCGGCGCGTATTTCAGCGCCACCGCCAATGAGCCCACCCCGAAATCGCCGCTTTGCGGCGATCTCCCCTCAAGGGGCAAGAAAACTCGGGGCGGCCCTTCATTTTCTTTAGAGCGTTTTTCCTGTGCGTCCTGGTCACCCTTGTTCGGCGTCGCGTTCATGACGGGGCCGCCAGCCTGACCTGGAACTCCTGCAGCGGCACGCCTGCCGCGGCGAGCGCCTCGACCAGCCGCGGCGCCGCCGCGCGCAGGTCGGTTGCACTCGACGACTCGGCAGCGGCGAGCACGATGCGCACGCCGCTTGCGGTCAGTTGCAATGCCGCATCGACCTGGCCGAGCCGTTGCGTGGTCAGCGACAGCGCGGTGCGCCAGTTCGATTTGCCTTCCGCGTCCCCGCCGGCGGCGCGCTGTTCGTCCCATTCGATCTCCCAGTCCATGCGCTGCTGGGGCCAGACCTCGCCCTGCCAGGCCAGCCGCTGGGTGGCGAAGGCTTCGAGCTGCTGCTGTACCAGCGGGCGCAGGTCCTCGGCCACCAGGCGCGCCAGGCTGGTGTGTGCGGCGGACTGGGCAGCGTTGGCCGCTGCTGTCGTCGCCGCTGTCGTCGGCGGTGCCGTCCCGCCAGCGCCGAATTTTTCCGTGCCGCCCTGCAGGGCTTGCAGGATGCTGCCGGCGGTGACGGGGCGCTCGCCGGCAGCCAGCTGGAAGGCCGCGGGCGCCGAGCGCTGGCCCTGGGGCTCCTGCAGCAACTGCGCGAGCGGCAGCCTGCCGGCCAGCCATTGCGCCTGGTGGGCCTCGTAGAACAGTCCGCTCTGGATCACCGCGCGCGCCAGTGTCGGCGCCAGCTGGGCGGCGCCGGCCTGAGACTGCGGCGCCTGGGCCAGCAGCGGCTGGCCGCGATTCAGTTGCGCCGCTGGCGCCGCTTCTCCCTCGGCCGGCAGCAGCTGGCCGATCAGTTGCGCCGCCGTGCTGAAGCGGGCGAAGGGGTAGGGTGTGGCCTGGGCGCCGGGCGCCGCCCCGCCCTCGGCCGCCTTGGCGATGATCACCTTGCCGGAACGGTCGACCACCACGAGTTCCAGCAGGTCGCCCGCCTTCGCGCCGACGGCCAGCTGCAGGGTCAGCTGCCGGCCGGCGACCAGCGCCTGGTAGGTGTTGTTGGGCAGCGCCTCCTGGATCTGGGCGGTAAATGCCTGGCCCGGGCGCAACTCGGGCAGCCGCGGCGCGATGTCGCGCGGCGGCGTGATCGGCTGCAGCAGGTTGGATTCGGTCTGCATCCGCATGCGGATGCCGACGTCGGGGGGGATTAGCGCCATATGGTCCCGCCCCCCTTCACCCCCCTCGCGGGGGGTTCTTGCATGCGCGCTGCGCGCGACGGTTACGGGGTGCTCCG
>CAYYHO010000037.1:0-294 GCA_964471725.1 uncultured Methyloversatilis sp.
ACTTGCGGCACATGAACACCAATTCGGATTCCGAGGTGCTGCTCAACGTCCTTGCGCATGAACTGCAGGTCGCCTCGACGAAGTACCAGGTCGATGCCGAGACCATCTTCAAGGCGGTGGCCGGCGTGCATCGCCGCGTCAAGGGCGCCTATGCCGTGGTGGCCATGATCGCCGGTTACGGCCTGCTGGCATTCCGCGATCCCTACGGCATCCGCCCGCTGGTGATCGGCCGCAACGAAACTGCCTTGGGCATGGAGTACCTGGTGGCTTCCGAAAGCGTGGCGATCGATACGC
>CAYYHO010000037.1:304-9852 GCA_964471725.1 uncultured Methyloversatilis sp.
GTTTCCAGTTCCTGCGCGATGTCGAACCCGGCGAAGCGGTCCTGATCGATACGCGCGGGCAGTTCATCAGCCGGCAGTGCGCCGAGAAGACCATGCATGCTCCCTGCATGTTCGAGTATGTTTACCTGGCGCGCCCCGATTCGCTGATCGACGGCGTCTCGGTGTATGCCGCGCGCGTCAAGATGGGCGAGTACCTCGCCGACAAGATCCGCCACACCATGCCGCACCTGGCCATCGATGCGGTGATCCCGATTCCCGATTCGAGCCGCCCCTCGGCGCTCGAACTGGCGCGGCGGCTGGCGGTGCCCTACCGCGAGGGCTTCGTCAAGAACCGCTACATCGGCCGCACCTTCATCATGCCCGGGCAGGCATCGCGCCGCAAATCGGTGCGCCAGAAGCTGAATGCCATGGCGCAGGAATTCCGCGGCAAGAACGTGCTACTGGTCGATGATTCGATCGTGCGCGGCACCACCAGCCGCGAGATCATCCTGATGGCGCGCGAGGCGGGCGCCAGGAAGGTCTATTTCGCCTCGGCCAGCCCGCCGGTGCGCTTCGCCAATGTCTATGGCATCGACATGCCGTCGCGCGCCGAACTGATCGCCTCCCATCGCAGCGACGAGGAAATCTGCCGCGAGATCGGCGCCGATGCGCTGATCTACCAGGATCTCGAAGCGATGAAGCAGGCCGTCCACGAACTCAATCCGGCGCTCAACAACTTCGACACTTCCTGCTTCGACGGCCATTACATCACCGGCGACGTCAGCGCCGATTATCTTTCCAGCATCGAAAGCGCCCGCATCAAGTCGAGCGGCGACGACGATGAAGGCGGCCAGCTCGACCTCAACCTGGTGACCACCGTATGAACGAAAAACCCGAATTCCAGATCGATACCCTGGCAGTGCGCGCCGGCCAGGAACGCAGCCAGTTCGGCGAGCATGCCGAGGCGCTGTACCTGACTTCCAGCTTCGTGTTCGCCAACGCGGCCCAGGCGGCGGCACGCTTTTCCGGGGAGGAGGAGGGCAACGTCTATTCGCGCTTCACCAATCCCACCGTCACCATGTTCCAGGAACGGCTGGCCGCCCTGGAAGGTGCGGAGGCCTGCATCGCCACTGCCAGCGGCATGGCGGCGATCCTGTCGACCGTCATGGCCCTGCTCAAGGCGGGCGACCACATCGTGGCGGCGCGCGGCATCTTCGGCGCCAGCCAGCAGATGTTCGGCAACATTCTGCCGCGTTTCGGCGTCGATACCAGCTTTGTCGCCGGCAGCAACGTCGCCGCCTTCAAGGCGGCGATGCAGCCCAATACGCGGCTGGTATTCGTGGAAACGCCCTCGAACCCGCTGACCGAGGTTTTCGACATCGCCGCCCTGGCAGAGGTCGCCCATGCGGCCGGCGCCCTGTTGGTAGTCGATAACTGCTTCTGCACGCCCGCCTTGCAGCGGCCGCTCGACCTGGGCGCCGATCTTGTCATCCATTCGGCTACCAAGTATCTCGATGGCCAGGGGCGCGTGCTGGGTGGCGCCGTATGCGGCGGCAAGGCGCCGGTCGAGGAGGTCTTCAAGTTCCTGCGCACGGCGGGAACGACGCTGTCCCCGTTCAACGCCTGGGTCATCCTGAAGGGTCTCGAAACGCTCAGGATCCGCATGCAGGCGCAGTCCGCCAGCGCCCTTGAGCTGGCCCGCCGGTTCGAAGCGCATCCTGCCGTGCAGCGCGTGTTCTATCCCGGGCTGCCCTCGCATCCCCAGCATGCGCTGGCGCTGCGCCAGCAGGCCACGGGGGGCGCCATCGTGTCCTTCGAGGTCAAGGGCGAGCGGGCCGGCGCCTGGCGCGTCATCGATGCCTGTCGCCTGCTCTCGATCACCGCCAACCTGGGTGACGTCAAGACCACGCTGACCCATCCGGCCTCGACGACCCACGGCCGCATCAGTCCCGAACTGCGCGCCGAGGCCGGCATCACCGAGGGGCTGTTGCGCGTCGCCGTCGGTCTCGAGGCGGTGGACGATATCGCTGCCGATCTGCAGCGCGGGCTGGGCAGCTGACGTTTCACCGGTTTGACGCCGTCCCGCCAGCGCCGACTTTTCCCGCGGCGCGGATTCAGACACCGCGGCTGACCTGCAACGGCGAACTGCTAGAATTGCGCCCCTGCTGCTGTAGCGGCATTACCTGCATTAAACCCGCCGATTGCCATGAAACGTTCCCGCTTTTCCCGTCGCACCCGACAGACTCCCGACACCGAAGAACTGATCCGGCTGGCCACCCAGCTCAGCCTGTCGGGCAGCCGGCTGGAGGACGAGTTCTGGGAGCGCAAACTGGCCGGGCTGGTCGAGCGACTGCTGAGCGGCAATGACGAAGCGGCCCTGAATGCGGCGCTCGATCATCTGTATGGCGTCGGCGGTCGTGCCTATGACGAATTGGCCGACATGGTGGAATCCTGCGCCGAATGCCGCCATCATCCACTGGCAGGCGGCAGCGCGGGTCAGGATGTGCTCCTGTTCGCCGCGCCGGTGCTGGCCTGGTCGCGGTTTGTGATTCCCTCGGGACCGATCGCAGCGGAAATCCTGGCCAACCTGCGCGTGCAGTTGCAGGCGCACGTGTTCGCCTCCGAGGTGCGCTTCGGGCTTGCCGACTTCTTCTTCAGTCCCGACCAGTTGCCGCAAAGCTACTGCGATACTGCCGCATTGACCGATAAACTGATCAAGGCAGCCCTGCATGGCCGCGACAGCAAGCTCGATCCGGCCCAGATGGCCGAGACGATCGGTTTTCTTTCGGACACGCGCTACCTGATCGGGGTGGTGTGCGCTCCGGCGGGAGGAGCGCTGTTTCGCTGGCAGGAGGAGGATGGCAACCGCACCGAAGCGCTCAAGCAGTGGCGCGGCCAGGGGGGCGAGGCGCTGCGGCCCCTGTTGCCCGCCTGCGCGCTCGAACCCTTGCTGCCGCAGTCCTTCCACGCCGCGGTGCGGGAGGCGGACCGTGCCTCGCGCCCTTATTCGCTGCGCTCTGCCGTCGCCTTCCTGCAAACCACGCTCAACATCCCCGCCGCCAATCTGCGCGCCGTGGTGGCGCCTTATTACGACCGGCAACTCGAGGAGTTCCGCATCGGCTTCACGCTCGACGAAGCTGCCGAAGTCGTGCATGGCGTCGTCTGGCCGCTGCTTGAAAACGAGGACGAGGCGGCGGAAACCCCCGGCCAGATCGAGGCCGTGCTGCGCGAGGCTGGCGTGGCCGATGTGCTGGTGCTCGATCATCGCTTTCCGCTCGAGTATTGCGACGATTGCGGCGCGCCCCTGTACCCGAACCCAGAAGGAGAGCCGGTGCATGCCGAACTGCCGGAGCAGGAAGAAGAGGCGGCGCCCCGCCATCTGCATTAGGAAAGTGTCCCCCGCGCTCCCCGCATTCGACAAATGCGCGGCTCGCTGCCCCCCGCAGGGGGACATGCCTCCTTGGGGCGGCCCGACGGAGGCATGATGTCCGCGCCTTCGAGTCTCGACGAGCTGATCGGGGCCTTGCGCTGCCTGCCCAGCGTAGGTCCGAAATCGGCCCAGCGCATGGCCTACCATCTGCTTCAGCACGACCCGCAGGGGGCCGAGCGGCTGAGCCGGGCGCTCGAAACAGCCCTCAGAACCCTGCGCCGCTGCGAGCGCTGCAACAACTTCACCGAGGCCGCGGTCTGCGAGCGTTGCCTGTCGACCAAGCGCGATCCGTCGCAGTTGTGCGTCGTCGAAATGCCCGCCGACCTGAATACCATGGAGCAGACCCATGCCTATCGCGGCCTGTATTACGTGCTGATGGGGCGCCTGAGTCCGCTCGATGGCGTCGGTCCGCGCGAGCTGGCCTTCGACCGGCTGCTGGCCAGGGCCAGCGACGGTTTGGTGAAGGAGGTGATCCTTGCCACCAACCTGACTCACGAAGGCGAGGCGACCGCCCATTATCTTGCCGAGATGCTGCACCCGCGCGGCATCAAGGTCAGTCGCATCGCCCGCGGTCTGCCCCTGGGCAGCGAACTCGAGTACTCGGATGCCGCGAGCGTGGCACAGGCAATGCTGGAAAGGCGCGATTACTGAAGCAGCGGTGGATTGCACCAGCATGGTGCAATTAATCATATGGTCTTCGAAAGGACTTGGTGGCCAATTAAGGGCTTTAATCCCGACGCGGGCTTCGGTATAATCGCCCGGCTTTAGCCCATACGATTATTCAGGAATTCCCCCACCATGAGTTGTGACAATAAAGTCGATTGCGGCAGGCGCCGCCTGCTGGTCGCGACGGCGACCGTGGGTGGTGTGGCCGGCGTGGCGGCAGCCATTCCGTTTGTCAGCACCTTCGCGCCCTCGGAGCGTGCCCGATCTGCCGGCGCTCCGGTAGAGGTCGATGTCAGCAAGCTCGACCCGGGCCAGATGATGACCGTCGAATGGCGGGGCAAGCCGGTATGGATCATCCGCCGCACCCAGGAAATGCTCGAAAGCCTGGGCAAGCTGACCGACAAGATGGCCGACCCGAAATCCAGCCGGCAGATGCAGCCTGCTTACGCCAAGAACGAGTTTCGCTCGATCAAGCCTGAATTCATGGTCGCCATCGGCATTTGCACCCACCTGGGCTGCTCGCCGACGGAGAAATTCAAGACTGGCGCCGAGTCAGGCGTCACGGCCGACTGGCCGGGCGGTTTCTTCTGCCCCTGCCATGGCTCACTCTTCGATCTGGCCGGGCGCGTCTACAAGAACATGCCGGCGCCGGACAACCTCGAGGTGCCGCCGCATGTATACCTCTCCGACGCCAGGATCCTGATTGGCGAAGACAAGAAGGGAGCCTAAGACATGGGTGCCACCAAAACCGAGAAATACAAATCCGACGGTACCACGGCCGGCGGCCTGCTCGAGTGGGTCGATGCCCGCTTCCCCTTGATGTCGCTCTGGAACGACCATCTGGCCAAGTATTACGCGCCCAAGAATTTCAATTTCTGGTACTTCTTCGGTTCCCTGGCCATGCTGGTGCTGGCGATCCAGATCGTCACCGGGATTTTCCTCACGATGCACTACAAGCCGGATGCCTCGCTCAATGCCTCGGGCATCCCGGCCGCTTTCGCCAGTGTCGAATACATCATGCGCGACGTGCCCTGGGGCTGGCTGATCCGCTACATGCATTCAACCGGGGCATCCGCCTTCTTCGTCATCGTCTATCTGCACATGTTCCGCGGCATGCTCTACGGTTCCTACCGCAAGCCCCGCGAACTGATCTGGATTTTCGGCGTGCTGATCTTCCTCATGCTGATGGCGGAGGCCTTCATGGGTTATCTGCTGCCCTGGGGACAGTTGTCCTTCTGGGGGGCGCAGGTGATCGTGAACATGTTTTCCGCCATTCCGGTGATCGGTTCCGACCTGGCCCTGTTGCTGCGCGGCGACTACGTCGTTTCCGATGCCACCCTGAACCGCTTTTTCGCCCTGCACGTCATCGCCATTCCCCTGGTGCTGGTTGGCCTGGTCGCGGCCCACATCATGGCGCTGCACGAAGTCGGCTCGAACAACCCCGACGGCATCGAAATCAAGAAGAAAAAGGGCCCCGATGGCGTGCCGCTCGACGGCATTCCCTTTCACCCCTATTACTCGGTGAAGGATCTCGTCGGCGTCGTTGCCTTCCTGATCGTGTTTGCGATTATTGTCTTCTTCATGCCGGAGGCCGGCGGGTATTTCCTCGAGTACAACAACTTCTTCCCCGCCGACCCGCTGGTGACGCCCTCGCATATCGCGCCGCTCTGGTACTTCTCGCCCTACTACTCGATCCTGCGCGCCAACACGATCAATTTCTTCTGGATCGATGCGAAGCTCTGGGGCGTGATCTTCATGGGCCTCGGCGTGATGATCTTCTTCTTCCTGCCCTGGCTCGATCGCAGTCCGGTCAAGTCGATCCGTTACCGTGGCCCGCTCTACAAGGGTGCGCTGGCCATCTTCGTCGTTTGCTTCTTCATCCTTGGCGTACTCGGCACCCTGCCGGCAACGCCGGGCCTCACGCTGATCGCGCAGGTCTGTTCCATCCTCTACTTTGCTTTCTTCCTGCTGATGCCGATCTACACCTCACTCGATAAATGCAAGGCCGAGCCGGAAAGGGTGACCGGATAATGAGAAAATTTCTGCTCGCCTGGCTGTGCGCTCCGTTGCTGGCCGCGTCGCTTGCCTTCGCAGCCGGCGTCGAATATCCCCTCGACAAGGCGCCGGACCGTTCGCGCGATCTCCCCGCCCTGCAGCACGGCGCCAAGATCTTCGTCAATTACTGCCTCAACTGCCATTCCGCTTCCCACTTCCGCTACAACCGGCTGGTCGACATCGGGCTGACCGAACAGCAAATCAGGGACAACCTGATGTTCACCGTCGACAAGGTGGGCGAACCCATGACGATTGCCCTGCGGCGCGCCGATGCGAAAAAATGGTTCGGCACGGCGCCCCCCGACCTGACCCTGATTGCCCGCGCACGCACCTCTCGCGCGGGGACCGGGTCCGACTGGATGTATACGTACCTGCGCTCTTATTACCGGGATGACGCGCGCCCGACGGGCTGGAACAACCCGGTGTTTCCCAACGTCGGCATGCCGCATGTGCTGTGGGAACTCCAGGGCGAGCAGGAGATGGGCCCGGACGGCAAACTCGTCCTGGCAAAGCCGGGTTCGATGAAGCCGGCCGAGTACGATGCCATGGTTGCCGACCTGGTCGGCTTCCTGACGCATATCAGCGAGCCGAAAGCCAATTTCCGCAAGGAACTCGGCATTGTCGTGCTCATTTTCCTTGTGATCCTGTTTGTCCTCTCGTATGCACTCAAGCGTGAATACTGGAAAGACATTCATTAACCCTGGCGTAACCATACTGACATGGGGCATCGAGATATGAATCCACCCGTTCGTCGCGTGGTGCGTGATTCCGACTATTCCTGGGGAACGAGTGCGATGATGAACCTGTACTCGGGTACGACCTGCCCGTTCAGCCATCGTTGCCGCATCGTTCTCTACGAAAAGCAGATGGATTTTCAGGTGATCGATGTTGACCTGTTCAACAAGCCTGAAGACATCGCCGTCATCAACCCGTACAACCGGGTGCCTGTGCTGGTGGATCGCGACCTCGTCCTCTACGAATCGAACATCATCAACGAATATATCGACGAGCGGTTTCCGCATCCGCAGTTGATGCCGCCGGATCCGCAAACGCGGGCCAAGGCGCGCCAGTTGCTGCACACGATGGAGCTGGAATTGTTCAGCCATATCGATGTGCTCGAGCGCAATCTCAAGGCGGCTGACAAGTCGCGTGCCCACATCCGCGATCGCCTGGTTGAACTGGCGCCATTGTTCGCCAAGCAGAAGTTTCTCCTCGGCGACGATTTTTCCATGCTGGACGTGGCCATCGCTCCCCTGCTGTGGCGCCTCGACCACTATGGCATCGAGTTGCCGAAGGCGGCGGCGGCAGTGATGAAATTTGCCGAACGCATTTTCTCGCGCCAGGGCTTCATCGATGCACTGACCCCATCGGAAAAGGTCATGCGCCGCTGATCCTGGCGCTGCAGCCTCTTTCCCTGTCCGGGTAATGCAATCAACCAAGCCGTACCTCATCCGCGCCATCCACGAGTGGTGCGCGGATGAGGGCTATACCCCCTATCTCGCCGTCCAGGTCGATGAGCGCACCCGGGTCCCGCGCGAGTTCGTCAAGGATGGGCAGATCGTCCTCAATGTCGGCAACGAGGCGGCTTACCAGTTGTCGATGGGCAACGAGGAAATCACCTTCCAGACCCGTTTCAACGGGGCATCCTTCCCCGTCGTCGTGCCGGTTGCTGCCGTGCTGGCGATCTATGCGCGCGAGAACGGACAGGGCATGGCTTTCGAGGCAACCAGTCCCGTACCGGCAGAACAAGAAACGCCCGCTGAAGACGGCTCTCAAGCACCGGCAGCGGAAGCGGACGCTCAAGCGGCTGCAACTGCCGGCGCAGAGCCCACGGCACGGCGCGGCGTACACCTGACGCGCATCAAGTAATGGAAGGAAATGTGTCCGCCTGAGCGGAGCGCCCGAAATTTCCGAGCGGAAGTCGGTGTGGCGCCCCCAGCACGAATCGAACGTGCGACCCCCTTCTTAGGAGGAAGGTGCTCTATCCACTGAGCTATGGAGGCAAAATGCGTATTCTAGCGATTACTCCACAGGGTGGCACGGTCATGAGCGAAGAGTCGATGGAAAAGGGGGGGCAGGGCTGGCGCGTGCTGGGCTGGCTGCTGCTGGGCGCTTTGCTTGGCGCGGCGCTGGTGGCTGCCTTCCTGGCCTATGGCCAGCCGGAACTGCTGCTGGAACAATTGAACCTGCGCTATTGCGGCTGAGCCTCAGGCGGGTTTGCTTCGGTTGGCGGTGCCGGCAATTCAAGTCCCAGCCGGAGCATGACGGCCTCTTCGCTGAGGTGCAGCAGTTCGCCGATCGCCTTGTAGTCGTCCGGCAAGGCGGCGTCATCCCAGCCGTTGGCCGAATGACGCGCCAGGTCGACCGCGAGTTTGACGTTCCTGACGCGCGGGTGGTCGGCCTGGTCCTTGTCCATCAGCATGATCAGCAATTCAGGCAAGTGCCACGTCTGGGCCAATGCCTGCTTGATCCGATAAAGCGGTAGGTTGAAGACTGCGGTTTGCACATCGACCGAGCGCAGTGCGCGGTCGTTCTGCTGTCTTTCGGCAACCTGCACTGCCAGCGCGGGCGCAAAGCACCACATGAGGATTTCCGCGAAGTCGTAGAGCAGGGTGGCGACGATGATTTCGTCGATATCGAGGTCGTGGCGATAGACAGCCCAGTCGCGCGCCCAGTGCACAGCCTTGCGCGTGCGGTTGATGACCTTGAGCAAACCCAGCATGGCGCGGGGGTGCGGCTTTAACTGGGCCTCGATCTGCGGCAATTCCTGGAAGTCGCGGAAAAACGGTTCCATGCCGATCATCATCAGCGCGTGTTCGATGGTCGTGATGTCCGTGTTGCGGCTCTTGTTGCGCTTGGACTCGATATAGGCCAGCACCCGCAGCGTCATCAGCGGATCGCCGAGAATCACCGAGGAAATGACGCGCGCATTCGATTGGTTGGCCTTGGCGCGCAACTCGGCCAGCCGGGTTTCGGTATGGCGCAGCACGGGGATGTCCGCCTGGCTGAAGAATGCCACCCAGCCATCGAGATCCGGGAAGGGTTTATCGATCATGGCTGCATTATCGGTGCGCGAGGCACGGCAATGAACGGGAGAAGACGCATTTCATGCCGACACATTACCTTGAAATTCCGGCTCTTTCCAGATAGAATCTCGCCCCTTTCATCCTTGCTCCACCCGAACTGCATGCGGGGGGGCTACCAACCATCCAAAAGGAGCGTGCATGCGACATTACGAAATCGTTTTCATCGTCCACCCGGATCAATCCGACCAGGTCCCGGCCATGGTCGAGCGTTACAAGACGCTGGTCACGGGCAGGAACGGCGCCATCCACCGTCTCGAAGACTGGGGCCGCCGCCAGATGGCCTACCCGATCCAGAAGGTGCACAAGGCGCACTACGTGCTCATGAACATCGA
>CAYYHO010000038.1:0-3216 GCA_964471725.1 uncultured Methyloversatilis sp.
ACCAGGGACCTACGGATTAACAGTCCGGCGCTCTACCGACTGAGCTATCGAGGAACGGCAAGGCGCGCATGATAGGGTTTTCTCCCACTCGCGTCAACGCCGCGACACGCCGGGGCTGCCTTTTATTGCCGTTTTCGCGCAATTCAGGCTGCCCTGCCCCGCTGCTGTTCGGCCCGGTGATCGGCCAGGATGGCCGCCACCGCGAGGGTGAGTTTCTTCACGCAGTCGAGGTGCAGGAATTCGTTCGGGCCGTGCGCGTTGGCGTTGGGGCCGAGCACCCCGGTAACGAGGAACTGGGTGCCGGGAAAACGCTCGCCCAGCAGGCCCATGAACGGAATGCTTCCGCCAGTGCCCTTGTAGACCGCATCGCTGCCGAATGCGCTGCGCGATGCATTCTGCATGGACTGCGCCAGCCAGGGCTGCAGGGGCGGCGCATTCCAGCCGCCTAGCGCCCCCGATACCGCGAAGGAGACGCGCGCGCCGTAGGGCGGGTCAGCTTCCAGCGCCTGCTTGACGGCCTGCGCCGCCGCTGCCGGGTCGGTCGTCGGCGGCAGGCGCAGCGACAGCTTGACGGTCACGCCGGGCAGCAGCACATTGCCGGCATCCTTGAGGGCGGGCAAGCCTTCGGCGCCGGTCACCGTCAATGACGGGCGCCAGGTGTTGTTGAGCAGCAGTTCCAGGGGGGCGTGGCTGACCGGCTCGACGCCAACGATGAAGGGCATCTTGCGGTAGATCATGTCGCCCAGCTTGTCGGCGGCGGCCCGAGCCTGCGCCTGCCGATCCTCGGGGATGGGCGCGTAGAGCGTATCGATCAGCAACTCGCCGGTGGTTTCGTTTTCGATGCGGCTGAGCAGGCTGCGCAGGATGCGGAAAGGCGAAGGCGCAACGCCGGTGCCGGCGCCGGAGTGCACGCCTTCGCGCAGCACTTCGACGCTCAGGGTGCCGGTCAGGTTGCCGCGCAGGGAGGTGGTGCACCACAGTTCGTCGTAGCTGCCGCATTCGGCGTCGAGGCAGATCACCAGGTCCGGCGTGCCGATGCGGTCCTTGAGCGCTTCGACGTAATAAGGCAGGTCGACGCTGCCGCTTTCCTCGCAGCCCTCGATGAGGACGACGCAGCGGGCATGGGCGACGCCCTGCTCCTGCAGCGCGCGGATCGCCGCCAGCGAGGAAAAGACCGCGTAGCCGTCATCGGCGCCGCCCCGGCCATAGAGCTTGCCGTCGCGGATCACCGGCTGCCACGGCTCCAGCCCATCCGACCAGCCGGTGAATTCGGGCTGCTTGTCGAGGTGGCCGTACATCAGCACCGTGCCGGTTTTGCCGTCGGCGGCAGCAGTGCCTTCGATCTCGCACAGCAGCACGGGGGTGCGGCCGGCATGGCGCACGATGTCGACCTGCATGCCCTTGATCGGCTGCTTGCGGCACCAGTCGGCCATCAGCGCAGCGGCCTGGTCCAGGTAGCCGCATTTCTCCCAGTCGGCGTCGAAGCCGGGCGACTTGCAGGGGATGCGAATGTAGTCTTCGAGGCAGGGAATGATGGATTCATCCCAGAGTTGGTTGATCTGCGTGCGGGCGCTGTCGTGGTTCATGGAATCTTCCTGGTTAATGGATCATCGGATTCGCTGCGGAGGCGGATTCTAGCTTCTCCGCCAGCGGCATCAGCCGGTTAACTTCCCCTCCAGTTGCTGGAGGTGCAGGTAATCCGCTTCGGTATCGATGTCGAAGTGGATGTAGGGGTCGGGAACGGGCAATTGCCGCACCCGCTCGCCAAACACGTCGAACAGGGCACGCGCGCCCTGGTCATCGGCAAGGGAGGCGAAATGCGCATAGCTTTCCCGTCCGAACAGAACCGGATTGCCGCGCCGTCCTGCGAAAACCGGCTGGATGATGGGGCTTCGCTGCTGCCGGTAGGCCTCCAGCAGGCTTTCGATGGTGGCCAGCGAAACCAGCGGCTGGTCGCCGAGGATGAAGAGCGTGGCATCCGCTTCATCCTGCACCGCCTGCAAACCCAGTTTGGTGGAGGTGCTCTGCCCCTTCAGGTAGTCGGGATTGGTGAGCAGGCCGACATCCCTGCCGGCCAGCAAGGCGCTCAATTCGTCCGCACGGTGGCCGAGCACCACCACCACCCTGGCGAGCGATGCGCGCAAGGCGGTGTCGACCACGGCCTCGAGCACTGTCCTGCCGCGAAAAGGCAGCGATTGCTTGGGGCGTCCCATGCGCGAACTGTCGCCGGCGGCGAGCACGACTCCGGCAAACCTGGCCCGGGCGCTCATGTCCGGCCCGCAAAATTGAAAACGGCATGCACGATCAACGTATCCAGCGCTTCGCCCGCCAGCAGCACGTCGGCAGCTGGTCGGGGCTGTGCGGCCAGTTCTGCGGCGATACGGGCAGCCGCCTCGCGCCGCGCCGGCGTGTCGGCCTTGTTGAGGAACAGCACGCGCCGGGCTGTGGCAGGCGCGCCCTTGAACAGGCCGAGGGGATGGTTGGCCAGGCGGCACAGGGCGCTTTCGGTGATGTCAGCGCCAAGCGGCAGCCCCATCCTTTCGGCAGCCAGGCCGGCACGGAAAACGCCGGCCTCGATCAGTGGTGCCTCCAGGGCATCGAGGCCGGCGACGGCGACGACGACCTGCGAGCCGGCAGGGATCACCGGTTCATGGTCTGCCGCTGCCTTGAGGGGGCGCCGCGCGGCGCCGTCGGCTTCCACCAGGATCCAGTCGAACAGACCGGATGCCGCAAACAGGTCGATCGCCTCCGGGGCGAATCCCTTCAGCTTGCCTTCCGCATCCATGCGCACCGCAGCCGCGGTGAGGTGAGCCGGCTGGCCTGGAACGGCTGCCTGCGACAGGATGGCCTGCGGGTCGCTGGCGAGCAGAACGGTTGCCGATTGTGCGGGAGATGGGTCGTAGATTTTTGTGGTGGTGGTGGTCATCACCTTCAGCCCCGCTGCGCTCAGCAGGTGGGCAAGGTGAAACATCAGGCTGGTTTTCCCGCCCGCCCCGACAAGGCTCAGGATACCCCGCGAGGCGGCGGGCAGCATGCTTTCGAACGGCTGGATGGCGGCGCTCACGCGTTGTATGCGGACAGCACCGCTTCGAGCGCGGCACCGCCGATGGCGCGAGCCTTTTCCGAGACCGTGTCGATGTAGTCGGGTTGCTGCCGCGGGTCGATGTCGCCGATCTTGAGTCCCTGGTTCACCCGCGAACCGGGCCGTATGAGGCC
>CAYYHO010000038.1:3226-9756 GCA_964471725.1 uncultured Methyloversatilis sp.
GGAAGGCGCACGCTGTGGACCAGCGCTTGCCGTTGCCGATCGTCATGTCGGGCCGTATGAGGCCGCGCAGAATGCCGTCGATGGTGGCCAGCAGCGGGGTGTCGCCGACCTGGCCAACTGGCTCGCCGCTGCGCACCACATCGCCTATCCGACAGTGCGTCTCGAAGCGGCCATCCGCCGGCGCGCGCAATACCCGTTCACTCGTGTAGCCTTCGATGTTGCCGGGGATGCCGGTATTTGCCGCAGCCATTCCCGAGCGCAGCAAACGGCCAAGGTCATGCCCGCGGTTGGTTTCGATGACGACATGACAATCCCGGCCGGCCTCGAAGCCAGGCCCCAGGCCGATGACCAGAGGCGCGTCGGCAACGGAGATGCCGGGGTTGCGCTTGGCGAGGGTCGCATCGATGAGCACGTCGACGTCCAGGTGCGAAACGCTTGCGGCCTGCGGGTCGACCCGGACGGCCACCCGGCCGGCGCTCCAGGCCCTGGCCACCTCTTCATCCGTCGCCACCAATACCGCGGCGATGCCCTCGACCACCGCGCTGCCTTCATGCACTGCTTCGCAGAAGGAGACGCGCCGGCGCACCGCCAGCGGGGACTCCGTTTCCAGCATGAGGATGCGGCGCAGGTTTGCACCGAAGAGCCGACAGGCCACGCCGGTCGCCATCTCGCCTGCCCCCTTGATGACGATCACCCGCTCATGCAGCGGCTTGGCGTTCATGTCACGCCCTGCCGTAATGCACGGAAAGGATCTGGCTGGCGATGCTGATGGCAATCTCGCGCGGGGAGCTGCCGCCATTGTCGTGACCGACCGGGCAGCGCACCCGCGCCAGGTCGTAGCCGCGCCCGGACAGGTTCTTTTCGATCCGGCTCCACTTGCCTTTGCTGCCCACCATGCCGAGAAAGCGCGTCGGGTGGGGCAAGACTTCCTCGAGCACCTGCTGGTCGAGCGTGCCGTCATAGGTCATGATGGCCACGTAGCTGCGCTTGTCGCACCAGGTGGCCTGCTCGACGAAATCACTCCAGGGGCGCTGGTGGCGAATGACTGTCGCGGGGATGCCCGGTGCATTGATCCACTCCGCGCGCTCATCCACCAGATGGACCACGAAGGGCGTTCCTTCGAGCACCTGGCAGAGGCTTTGGGCGATATGGCCGGCACCGAACAGGTAGAGGGTGGGATTGCTGTTGAGGACTTCCATGTACATCTCCATAGTTCCACCGCAGGCCGGAAACTCCCCCTGCTTGTACAGGGGCACTTCGGCAAGCCGGGATCGGGCCTGGTGCAAGCATTCCAGTGCCTCCTTGAGGGCATGGTATTCCGGCACTCCGCCGCCGACCGATCCATGGAACGAGCCGTCGGGCATGACGATCATCCTGGCGCCTTGCTTGCGCGGCGTCGAGCCGGCCGTCCTGGTGACCGTGACCATTACGGCCAGCTGATTCTGCCGCTGCAACTCGGCGAGCTTACCAATCCAGTCCCACATATGTCTTCCTGTACGAGGCTGCGGCCTTTCCCGCGGCACCCCTGATCATCGATTCAAATTCATCAATAGGAAAAGGGAGGCTCCCTTGCGGCAACCTCCCCTTTGGTGCTGCCACGCCAGCGGCTACGGGTTGAGGGCCTTGAGGACCCGTTCCGGCGTGATCGGCGCTTCGGTGAACATGATGCCCAAGGCGTGGGAGATCGCGTTAGCCGTGGCGCCCACCGGGTTGACCGGGCCCGCCTCACCGACGCTCTTCATCCCCATCGGCGCGATGGGATCCGGCTGTTCGACCAGGATCGTCGTGATTTTGGGCATGTCGACAGGCCCCAGCATCTTGTAGTCGGTGAAGCTGTTGTTGCGGCACAGACCGGCGTCGTTATAGCGCGTTTCCTCGGTGAGAACCATGCCAAGCGCCTGGTGCGCACCGCCTTCCAGCTGCCCCTCGACGGCCATGGGATTGATGGCCCGACCGATATCGTGGGCCATCACCAGTTCCAGCACCTTGACTTCGCCGGTCTCGGTATCGACCTCGACCTCGGCGAAACAGGCGCCGAAGGGCGGCGAATTGTGGGCCGGAAAGTAACTGGCATAACCCTGGATTTGGCCGGGAACGCCGTTCGTCTCGCCGTTGGCCGGATTGGTGAAGTTATAGACGCCGGAGTGGCAGATCTCCTTCACCGAGAGCTTCTTCGATGCATCACCCTTGGCGACGACCTGCCGGTCCTTGAGTTCCAGATCCTCCCTGGCGACTCCCAGGCGAACGGAAGCGCGCTCGAGCAACTGGCGCTTGACATCTTCACATGCCTTCATGACGGCGCCGCCACCCACGTAAGTGGTCCGGCTCGCATGCGAGCCGATGTCGAAACCGCTGGCGTCCATGTTGATGAGGATGTGGATCTCGTCCATCGGCATGCCGAGGGTATCGGCGGCGATCTGCTTGAGCACCGTATGCGAACCCTGTCCCAGGTCGGAGCAGGACAGGATCAGCACCACGGAAGCGTCTTCGTTCATCTTGACCGTGCAGGTGGTGTGCTCCAGCAGCATGGGCATCGCGCCGCTGGTGTGGTTCATCACGCTGACGCCCACCCCGCGGCGCTTGACGCCGGTCTGGTTGGCGTACTTGGCGCGCTTTTCCTTCCAGCCGATTGCCTGGGCGCCGCGATCGAGGCACTCGTCGAGGGCGCAGGATGAATAGGGCACGCCGATGCACCAGCCGTGGTCCCCCGCACCCTTGTGCCACTTCTTGCGCCATTCGACCGGGTCGATGTTGAGCGCATTGCAGGCGCGATCGACGATCTGCTCCAGCGCGAAGTTGGTCTGCGGATTGCCGTAGCCGCGATACGCCCCGCTCGGGGCCTGATTGGTGAAGTAGGCCTCGCCCTTGTAGCGCACGGCGCCATACTTGTACATGCCGGTCAGCCAGGAGCCGGTGGTGAAGGGAACCCCCGAAGCATGCGTGAAGTAGGCGCCGGTGCTGGCCATGAAACGGGCATCGAGCGCCACCGGGGTACCGTCGTTCTTGACGCCCAGCTTGATCCAGTACTTGCCCGGATGGCGGCTTTCCGACGCGATCCAGTCCTCTTCGCGGGTCAGCTGTACCTTGACGGGTCGTCCCGGCACGGCCATCGCCATCGCGCAGGTCTCCGGCTCGCAGACCATGCCCAGTCGGCCACCGAAGCCGCCGCCGATGGTTGTCTGCACCAGGTTGACCCGGGAAATGGGCAGATCGAAGAGACGTGCCAGTTTCGGCTGCACGCACTTGGGCATCTGAGTGGACGTCCAGCAGTTGAGGCGGCTGGTCTGGTCGTACAGGGCGACATACGCATGGGTTTCCATCTGGCACTGTTTGACCTTCGGCAGGGTGAAGGTTTCCTCGAAGACCAGGTCGGCTTTCGCCATTTCGGCATCGACGTCGCCCCAGCCGTAGGCGTTGCCCGGAAACATCGGCTCCGGAAGCTGGAAGGCGCGGTTGCCGGGCTTGCGGGCGTCGAACTGGATCGCGTCGGGCCTGGAGGATTCGTCCGGCGTCAGGTAGGCCGGCAACGCCTCGTAAAAAACCTTCACCTTCTGCGCGGCGATTTCAGCGATCTCTTCGCTTTCGGCGATGATCCCGCAGATCGCATCGCCCTGGTGGCGCACGTAATCGGTGAAGATGTGCTGGTCCTCGATGTCGCCGAGCATTTCGCCAAGCGCCTCCGGCACCATCAGGTCGAGCACGCCGGCGTTGTAGCACTTCTGCGTGACGTCCCCGGGGCCGAGCACCTTGACGACGCCCGGCACCTTGGCGGCTTCGGACAGGTCCAGCTTGAGCACTTTTGCATGGGCGTAATCCCAGCAGCGGACGATCTTGCCGAACAGCATGCCGGGCAGATTCAGGTCCGCGGCATAGACGGCCTGACCGGTGGCCTTTTCCCGGGCATCGAGTTTGGGAATGCTTTTCCCTACGTAGGCTTGTGGCGTGGTCATGCGCGCATACCTCCCACTTTGCGGGTTTGCGCGGTGTCCATCATCGCGCTGGCACGCCGCACGGCCTGGACGATTTTCTCGTAACCGGTGCAGCGGCAGATGTTGCCGTCCAGACCCCGGCGAATTTCCTCGTCGGTCGGATTGGGATTGTCGGCCAGGATGCCGGCGGTCTTCATGATCATCCCGGGCGTGCAGTAACCGCACTGCACGGCGCCCTCTTCGATGAACGCGATCTGGATCGGATGCAGTTCGCCGTCGCGGGTCATGCCGCCAACGGTGGTGATATGCCGGTTTTCAGCCTCCACGGCCAGTGTCAGGCAGGAGCAGACATTGTCCTTGCCATCCATCAGAACCGTGCACCCGCCGCATTCACCCGTGCCGCAACCGTACTTGGTTTCAGTCAGCTTGAGGTCATCCCGCAACACCTGCAGGAGGGTGCGGTTGACCGGTACCTCGACACGATGGTCCTTGCCATTTACGCAGAGCGTAATCATTTTGGTTTTCATGGTTTTCCCCTTACTTGATCCTGGCCCGTCGAATTGCGCCCTAGCTTTTCGCAATCGCCTGTTCGATCACCCGCTTGAGAATGACCCCCGAAACCTGGCGGCGATACTCCGCCGTCGAGCGCTGGTCATCGATGGGGGTGACTTCCTCGCGCGCAGAGGCGGCAACCTGTTGCAGCAGTTCGGCAGTGATCTGCGCGCCGCTCAGCAGACGTTCGGTCTGCTTCAGGCGCAGCGGTGTGGGACCGACGCAGCCCATGGCGATCCTGGCTTGCTTGCAGGCGCCCTGCACCATTTCCAGCCGGACGGCCACGTTGAGCTTGGAGAGATCCTCATGCACCCGGGTCAAACGCTGGAAGGCCGAGCAGGTCGATGACGGCGCGTCGGCAATGCGCAGCTCGACGGCAAGTTCATCGGGCTTCCGTCCGGTGACGCCGTAGGAAACCCAGAAGTCGTCGATGTCGACCATGCGCTGGCCGCCGGGCCCCTGCAAAACCACCTGGGCGCCCAGGGCGAGAATGGCGCAGGAGCAATCGCCGGCCGGAGAGGCCCGCAGCACATTGCCCATAACCGTCGCCATGTTGCGGATTTGCGGCGTGGCGAAGTTGACCGCGGCCTGGTAGAGGGCCGGATAGTGCTTGGCGACATCCGGATGCTTGAGGAGCTGGGCCACCTTGACCTTGGCGCCGATCCGCAGACCTTCGCCGGGAATGTATTCAAGGTTGTCGAGTCCCTCGATGGCCGACAGGCTCAGGACATATGGAGTTTTGTTCTTCTCGATGTAGCCCCAGACCAGCAAGTCTGTCCCGCCGGAGAGAATCGATACCTGATTCTCGTGCTGGGCCAGCAATGCCACCACGTCGGCGACGCTGCTTGGCTGGAGAAGGTCAAACTGAGGCAATACGCGACTGCTCATGGCTTCCCTTTCTGGACGATGAACCTATGCAGTTGGTATAACACCGACTGCTCCAACGGGGCGGGATGCTATGCCTGCAGATCAACCATGTCAATCAGGTGGATATTAGTATTCCCTATAGAGATTCCCGCCCGTCATACGCTTATCAAAACGCAATAGTCGGGTATTCGAGCGTTACAGTATTTTGTTGATGATTAGCGAACGTTTCCGGGATAAAACAATGTTTCACCCGCTATGCGATAGCCGGATATTCTGTTCTGGCCTTCTGCAGACAGCAGCCAATCGATGAACGTTTGCCCGTCGGCCTGCTTGACGTGCGGATGGCGGGCCGGATTGACCAGGATCGCGCCGTACTGGTTGAACAGCCGCGTATCGCCCTCGACGAGGACCGCCAGTTCGCCGCGGTTTCTGAACGCCAGCCAGGTGCCGCGGTCGGCGAGGATGTAGGCGCCCAGCGAGGCGGCGGTATTGAGCGCCGGGCCCATGCCGGAACCGGTATCACGATACCAGGGACCTTTGCCGGTTTCGAGGTCGACGCCGGCAGCTTTCCAGTAGCGCAGTTCGGCGGCGTGGGTGCCGCTCTTGTCGCCGCGCGAAACAAACGGCACACGGTTTGCCGCGATGCGGCGCAGTCCTTCGAGGATGTCCTTGCCGGCGGCTTTGGCCGGGTCGCCGCGCGGGCCGATCAGCACGAAGTCGTTGTACATGACGGCATGGCGGCGCACGCCGAAACCTTCGGCGACGAATTTTTCCTCCGCGGCCTGGTCATGCACGAAGACCACGTCGGCATCGCCGCGCCGCGCCATGTCGAGCGCCTGGCCGGTACCGAGCGCGACGACGCGCACCCTGATGCCGGAAACTTTGGCAAAAGCCGGCAGCAGGTGGGCGAACAGGCCGGACTGTTCGGTCGAGGTCGTCGAGGCGACGGTGATGAAACGCTCCTGGGCCAACGCGGCAAAGGCTAGTGAGCAGCAAGCGATGGCAGCGATGAATCTACGGTGGATACTCACGGCATTTCCTCCTGCAGAAAACTCTGTGCGGCGGCATGGCGCGGCCGGGTGAAGAATTCCTCGACCGGGGTTTGCTCGAGCACCACGCCGCCATCGATGAAGAGCACCGCTTCGGCGATGCGCCGCGCCTGCCCCAGGTTGTGGGTGGTCA
>CAYYHO010000039.1:0-9729 GCA_964471725.1 uncultured Methyloversatilis sp.
ATCCTTCTGCTAGCGGGTTGTTTTGCGGGAAAGATACAAAATCTTGTATATTTAGACCATGACGAAGAAGTCGGTTGAGTTCAGGGGCGATTCGCTCGACGCGCTGCGTGAGTTTCCGGAGAGCGCGAGGCGAGAAGCCGGTTTCCAGATCGACAAGGTGCAGCAGGGCCATGAGCCCGACGACTGGAAGCCGATGACGACCGTCGGCGCAGGCGTCAAGGAAATCCGTATCCGAGACGAGGCCGGCGCCTTTCGGGTGATTTACGTGGCGAAACTCGTGGATGCCGTGTATGTCCTGCATTGCTTCCAGAAGAAGACGCAGGCGACGAGTCAGAAAAACATCCAGTTGGCGCGCAAGCGCTTCGCCGATTTGATGAAGGAGCAGCCATGAGCAAGGCACAACGATTCACCAGCGTGTGGGATGCCATCGAGGACACGCCGCAACAGGCGGCCAGCATGCGCGCGCGCTCGGAACTTATGATGGCCTTGCAGTCCTGGGTCAAGACCGCGAACGTCAAGCAGGCGGATGCCGCGATCTTGTTCGGCATCACGCAGCCCCGCATGTCCGACCTGATGCGCGGCAAGATCAACCTGTTCTCTCTCGATGCGCTGATGGACATGGCAACCGCCGCCGGTTTGGAGCCGCATGTTGCCGTCAGGAAACCCAAGGCAGCGAAGAGACGGCTGGCCGGCGAGTTGATGGCTGCCTGAGGCGATTAACGCCTCCGCATCTTCGGCCCCGGCTTCCCGGCCCTCTGTCGTGATGCCGCCAGCCTGTTCATGTTTATCTGCGGCGGAACCTTCGGGGCGGGTGTAGACGCTGGCGTCGGTGCCGGTGCTGGCTGCGGAGAAACCGCTCCGCCGACGCCTGTGTATTCCGGTTTGCGGTGCGCTATTATCGAAGCGTCGGAAACTGATCCAAAACGGTGATCCATTTTGGACTGGGAAGTAGGCTCGTCGATCTCGCTGAATCAATAGGTTACAGCCCAGTGCGGTGGTCCAGAACGAGTCCTCTCCTGGGCACCAAGGAGCACAATGCGAGAACGTGATAGCGGCCACTAACCAGTGGCCGTTTTCATTTCCGCAATCTACCATTTTTCCGCATTGCTTCCGGAAGAAGACGCAGGCGACGAGTCGGAAAGACATCCAGCCGATTCCATTCCCCGTCAATCGGGCAGAATCTCGAAGCGGTTCAGGTCCGCGAAGTAGAGCGCTTTCCTGATCGGCAAGCCTTCGTGGCGGAACAATTGGGCATAGCGCTCCAGTTGTTCGGCATATTCCCGGCAGCGCGCCGCGATGAAGGCTTCGACATCGCCGCCCGCATGCGTGCCGGTCTTGTAGTCGATGATCCAGCGCACGCCGTCCTCGACGAAGCTGCGATCCACGATGTGGTTGCGCGGGACGCCCTGCTCCAGCCGGGTGAGCGCCAGTTCGCAGGCGCCATGTTCGCCGCGCGCCTGCAGGATCCAGCGCGCCTGGGGATCGCCGACGGCATTGAGCAGGGCGGCCGCCACGCGGGCCGCGCCCTGGCGGGTTGCGGCCTCGCCGTGGCCCTGTTGTTGCAGCCATTTGCCGAAGGCCGGGCGCAGCGCGGCGATGCGTGCCGCATCCCAGGATGCGACGCCCTGCGTGGCGATCAGTTCCAGGTAACGGTGCACCAGGGTGCCGATGTGCGGCGCCAGCTTTGCCCCGGCGGGATAGAGCGCCGCGTCGGCGCCGATCTCCTCGGCGCCGATCTCCTCGGCGCGGGGCGTCGCCGCGACTTCCGCGGCAGGTGCGGGCAGCGCGTCGCGGCGCAGGCGTTGCAGACGGGGGACGAAGTCTGACAAAGGCGCCTGGCCTTGCGGAAGAAAATCGAGCCTGGCCCCTTTTGCTTCTTTCAAGCTCCGCTCGAAGTGTGCGGCGACGGCCGGCCACAGGACATGCAAGGGCGTGCCGCTCCTGGCGCCGCCCGGCTTCAGTTCATGCTGGCCGGTTTTCTCGTCGCGCTTGGCCCTGGTCACCCCGAGCAGGTGCAGCGCACGCACTGCGCGGGTCGCGGCGACGTAGAGGACGCGTCGGTCTTCCTGTTCGCCGCGGTCCTTTTCGAGCGCCTCGATATAGGCGCGAATGGTCGCCCCATTGCTGGCGCCGGCGCTGGCGCCGGGATGCTGGTAGGGCGCCACCACAAGGTGGGGTTGGCCCATGTCGTCGTGGGTGGCTTCCCAGGCCAGCAGCTGCGGGTCGTGCCGCCCGGTGGAGCGGTGCAGGCCGGGCAGGATCACCGTGTCGAACTCGAGCCCCTTGGCCTTGTGCACGGTCATGAATTTCAGCGTGCCGGGCGGGGGCGAGGCCTGCTGCGCGGGTTCCGTGCGCGGCGTGGCGTAGAGTTCCGCGATGTCGGCCGCCAACTGGTCGAGGTCGAAGCGTCCCGTCGCATCGAGCTGGTCGAGCAGGCGGAAGAAGGCGCCGACGTCTTCCTCGTCGGTCGGCGTGGCGAGGCACTGCGGGCCGCCGAGGCGCCGCCAGGCGCCTTCCACCTGCCGGCGCAGGGGCAGCCGGCCGGGATTGTCGAGCAAGGGCTGCAGGGCCAGGCGCGCATGGCGCAGGCGGGCCTGGCCGTCGGCGCTGAGCCGGGCTATGCGCGCCGCGTCCTGCATCAGGGACCAGAGCGTGGGCTGCGGGGTGCGCGGCAGTCCCGCGTCCTCGCTGCCGCCCGCCGGGCCGGCGATGGCCAGCAGGTCGGCCAGCGTCAGGCCGCACCAGGGCGCGCGCAGCACGGCCAGCCAATTGACGCGGTCGGCGCGGTGGCACAGCGCACGGGTGAGCGCGAGCAGGTCCTGGATCGGCTGGCGTCCGGACAGGCTTTCGATTTCCACCGCCTCGTAGCGCAGGGCCGGCCGGTTGCGGCGCAGTTCTGCGATCAGCGGGGCGAGGTGGGAGCGGGCGCGGATGAGGACGGCGATCTCGCGGCTGCGGTCCGCCTCCCAGGTGGCATCGATGATGGCGAGGATCTGTCGCGCTTCGCTGGCGTCGCCATCCGCCGGCTCCTCGCCGGCTGTGTCATCGTCGGCTGCCGTGGCGCCAACGATGACGGGATGAATGGAAACGCCGCCCGACGCGTGCGGGGCGCCGGTGGCGATGGCGGGCGAGTAGGGTACCCGGCCGCGTTCGGCATCGGCGGCGGCGGGAAAGATGTCCTCGAACGCGTTATTGATCCAGGCGACGACCTCCGGCACCGAGCGGTTGTTGAGGTAGAGCGTCAGCGGCTGCAGCCGGACGCCGCCGATGCCCTGCTGCCAGGCGCGCAGGAACAGGCCGACGTCGGCCTTGCGGAAGCGGTAGATCGACTGCATCGGGTCGCCGACCACGAACAGCGTGCGGCCGTCGCCGGGCGTCCAGCCGGCCGTCAGCTGTTCCAGCAAACCGATCTGCTGGTTGTTGGTGTCCTGGAACTCATCGACCAGCAGATGCCGCAGGGCGTAGTCGAGCCTGAGCGCCAGTTCGCTGGGTTCCTGCGGGTCGCCGAGCGCCTGCCGGGCGCGCGCGGCCACCTCGACGAAGTCCGTCTCGCCGGCCGCCTGGAACAGTCCCCAGAGGAAGCCGTAGGCCTTGATCAGCACCGCGACGAAGGTCTCGATCGTCGCCAGGTCGTCCGCGGCGTAGCCGGGCACCGGGCAGCCGGCAAGCGCATGCAGGGCCGCGGCGGCGGCCGGCCGTTCGCTGAGCGCGCTGCAGGCCGTCTTCAGCGCGGCCTTCCGGGCTGGAGGGATTTCCCTGCCAAAGGACTTGCGCGGCGTGCCTTTCCTGGTCAGCAGCATGTCGGCAAGCGTCTGCCAGTCGGCCAGCGTTTCTGCCTTGGCGCAAAGCGGCCGCGCCGGGTCGGGCAGCGCAGCCAGCAGTTCGGGGGTGAGCAGGTCCGCCAGCAATGCGTTCGCCAGGGCCAGGTCGCGCTCGACCAGCCGGCGCAGGCTGCTCGCCAGCTCCTCGCCCAGGTGGGCGCGCAGACGCTCGTCGGCGCCGGCCTGCAGGCTGCCGAGATGCGGGAGCCATTGGAGCCATTGGTCGCGCCGGCTGAGCATGGCGACGATCAGCTGCTGCAGCTTGCCGGCATCGTTGTCGAGATATTCCAGCGCCGCCGCCACCGCCGGTGAATCCTCGACCGCCGCAAGGGTCAGCCGCGCGGCTTCCCGATAGTGCCTGCCGGGCTTCTCGGCGACCGCCGGCACGGCGCCGAAGCGGCTCAGGTAGGGCATCTGGCGCACGATGCTGGCGCACAGCGCATCGATGGTGGTGATGCGCAGGCGGTCGGGATGGTCGAGCAGCTGCCAGCCCTGGCGCCGGTCGGCCTCCAGCGCGGCGCGCGCCAGCCGCCAGCTGATTTTTTCATGCGCGCGTGCCGGCTCCGGGCCGGCGGCGTTCTCCAGGCGCTTGAGGATGCGGTTGCGCATCTCGGCGGCCGCCTTGCGCGTGAAGGTGATGGCGACGATCTGTTCGGGCGCCGTGACGGTCGCCAGCAGTCCCAGATACCGCTGGGTCAGCAGCTCCGTCTTGCCGGCGCCGGCAGGCGCCTGGACGATGCAGGAACGGCCGAGCTCGAGCGCCGCCAGGCGGCTGGCGGCGTCCTGTTGCCGGAGCTGCTTCTCATCGGCCCGCCCCCCTTCTCCCCCCTCGCGGGGGGTTCTAGAATGCTCGCTGCGCTCGGTTGTCACGGGGCACTCCGTCGGCACAATTGAGCGGTTTGCGCCTTCGGCGCGTGCCGCTTTCCCTTGGGGCGGCCCGGCGGGAAAGCTGCGTCTTTTCCCACGTTGATCGCGTCGTCCCGGCTCATGGTTGGCCCGCCTGCCCCTGTTCGAACTGCGCCTGCCGTTCCGCGACGCGCAGCAGGGGCAGTACCTCGCAGTAGGCCAGGTCTTTCGCGTCGGCAAAGCGCACGGCGGCTTCGCCGCGCTGGATTTCGTCGGCGAGCGCCGCCAGCCTGCCGCGCCAGGAGTCCAGCAGCCCCGGCCAGGCATCCGGCGCCGCTGTGCTTGCTCCAGGCAACAGGTCGGCGGCGGCAATGCCCTTGAATGTGCATTCCTGCAGCCGCACGCGGGCGAAGGCGACTCCGGCCAGCGGTGTCCGCTCCGCCCGCGACAGGACGACGGAGGCATACAGCGGCAGCTGCGGCTCGGTGATGCGCTGCGCACCGTACCAGCTCCGGGTATCGACCTTGGCGCCGGTCTTGTAGTCGAGCACGATGCGCCGGTCATCGGCGAGCAGCGCGTCGACGCGGTCGATCACCAGCCTGATCTGCAATGGGCCCAGCGTGACCGCATGCCGTTCCTCGCAGGCAAGCACCTTGAAGGGCGCGCGTTTGCTTTCGACCGCCAGCCAGGCCATGCCCAGCCGCTGCAGGCGCCGGTTTTCCAATTGGCGCCGGACGGGCGTCAGCGGTTCGCCCAGCGTGGCCTCGAAGCCGGCCAGGGCGCTTTCCGCGGCGGCGGCGAGCGTCGCCTGCAGTTCGGTCGCCGCCAGCGCGGCGAGGCTTGCCGAATCGCCGACCTGCTTCCAGAATGCTTCCAGCATCGCATGCACGAGGGCGCCGCGCCGGCTGGCGTCGAGTCCCTCGACCGGCGTCGCCAGCGCTTGCGCGCCGAGCCGATAGCGATAGAAGGCCCAGGCCGGGCACAGCGCCTGCGCCTTGAGCAGGCCGCTGCCGCCGGCGACCTGCTCGCCGGGCGCCAATGCCGGCGCCTGATGGTCTGCGAGATACTCGAGTTGCGCATCGGAGGGAAATTCAGCAGCGTTTGCGTCGGGCTCCGCGGCGGCGGGCAAAGCCATGATCAATGGCGAGGGGCGCAATGCGCGTTCGCCTTCCTGCGCCGCATAACTGAAACAGATCTCCGCCGCGCTGCATAGCAGGCCCTGGTGGATGTTGCGGGCGAACGCGCCCTGCACTTCGGCCGCGGCGCCGGGCGTGCGCAGGCTGCGCTGCAGTTCGGCCGGCAGCAGCGGATTCGGGCGGGCCGGCGGCGGCCAGTGCTGGTCGTTCATGCCCATCACCCACAACGCGTCGAACGCTGCGCCGCCCGCTTCCAGCAGGCCGAGCACCTGCAGCGCCGGCTGGCCGGGGGTTTTCGGCTGGAAGATTTTTTCCCGGCACAGGCGGGCCAGCAGGGCGACGGCGCTGCCCAGGCTGATGGCGCCGAGGAAGTCATCGAGATCGGCGAGGGCGTCGAGCTGTTCGAAAAACGCCGCACGGGCCTGGAATTCGCTGGAGGACAGGCTGCGCTCGCCCGGCCAGCCGAGCTTGTGCAGGGTGGCGCGGAACACGGCGGCCCAGGCAGCGGGCTTGCCGGTGCGGGCCAGTTCCCCCTGCGTTTCACTCAGCAGCGCCAGATGGCGGGGTAGCAGGCAGGCTTGGCCGTTGCCGGCGCTGCGGGCGACCTGTGACGCCAGCCTGCGCAGGGCTTCGCTGCCCAGCTCTTGCGCGGGCCATTCGCGCAGGCGGGCGTCGACCTGTGCGCGCAGGTCCGCTTCGCCGAGATCGGCCGACCAGTAGGGCAAACGCAGCAGTTCGCCCCACTCGCCGATGGGCGCGCCCTGCCGCTGGCCGAGCAGACGCAGCAGCGCGAGGGCCGTGCGCACCATGCCTTGGCGGCTCAACGGCAGGCCCAGCGAAACGTTGTAGTGTTGCGGCGGGGAGTCGTCGCTGTTCGCCAGGGCCGCGCCCTCCAACGCCGCGTCGAGCAGGGGGAGCAGGGTGGCGCGGCGCGCTTCCAGGTCGGCGACGACAAGGCCGAGGCGCGCTTCGGCCTTGCGGTCCAGCCAGGCGCGCGCCCAGACCGCCGCAGCGCGACATTCGGCCACGGCATCGGCGCAGGCAATGGCCTGCAAGCCGCGCGCCGGCTGCCCGGGAAATGCCAGCGTCTCGATGCCGACGCCCCGGCTGGCCAGTACCGCCTGCAACCGGAGCAACTGCGGAGACGGATTGTCGAAGCCGGCGAAGACGACGCGGGCGGGCAGGCGGCCGGCGCCGCGTTCCAGCCAGCCGATGACGCGCTGCTGGTAGGTTGTGGCATCCAGCCAGTCATGGCGGCGGCAGGTGGCGCCGAAGTGCTGGCGCCAGGCGAGGAACTGCCGCGTCTCCGCCGTGACGCCGGATTCGCCGATGCGCAGGCGCCAGGTATCGATCAGCGCATGCGCCTCGGCCGCGGTCCTGGCCAGGCCGGGCAGGTCGAAGAGGGGCAGCAGCGGGTCGGCGCCGCCGACCGCCTCGATCGATTGCTGCCAGACCAGAACGGCCTGGAAGGGCGTCATCACCCGCGCGGGTACTTGCGCGTCGGGAACTTCGCCGAGCAGGGCGATCTGCTCGCCGACAGCGTGCAGCCAGGCGTCGACGCCGGTGGCCTGCAGGGTCGGCCAGATCGTGCCGCCGCGCCGGCTCTGCTGCTGGCCGAAGCCGAGGCGCAGGTTGCGGGCGAGGCGGTGGGTGGCGCACAGGATTACCCGGTCAGCGTTGTCCGCACTGCCCGCGAACAGGTCGCCGATGGCGAGTGTCGCGGTCGTCCCCGGTGCTGTCATGTTGCTGCGCCCTTTCATGCCCTGAAGGGCGCAGCATACAATGACGGCCTTGCAGCCAAGGAACCCGTTGGGTCTGCCATCACGACACAGGAAACAACATGAGGTTAAGCGACCATTCTCGACAACCCGGCCGATATCCCGGCACGCTGGAAAAGGTATTGACCGGGGCGGCCGGCGCCCTGCTGCTGGTGGCGGCCTTCATGTTCTCGCTGATGATCCTCGCCGTTGCCGTCGTGGTGGGCCTGATGGTCTGGGGCTACTTCTGGTGGAAGACCCGCAAGCTGCGCGAGGCATTGCGCGAGCAGGCCCGGTACGGGGAAGGCTTTCAGGAAGGGGGCTTTCACCGGCAGCCGCAGGGTCCGGAACGGGGCGCGCGTAGCGGCGACGGGCAGGTGATCGAGGGCGAGGCAGTCGTCGTTGATGAGGCGGCCGAGCAGCGGCAATCCCCGTCGCCACCACACCAGCCGCGCCCCTGAACCGTCGGATTCACCGCTCCCGGCCGATGTTGCCGGCCCAGGCCAGCGCTTGCGTCAGGCAGCTATTCACCATCCTGTAATCGGCGCCGGACAGTCGGGCGGTGAGGCCGTGGCAGTTCGCCCAGCCGGCTGCTTCGCCGGCTTCGAGGGCCTCGGCGAGCTGGAGCATGATGCCCAGCTGGCCGTTGCGGTGTTCGAGGGCCTCCTGTACCTCGCCGGCGATCTGGATGCCGTGGAGAATCTCTTCGAGGGGCATGCCCATCAGCGCGGGCATCAGCGACATGATGCCGGTCATGAAGGCGCGATCCTCGAATTCGCCCACGCCCGGCTTCAGTTTTCCGGCCAACAGTTCGAGGAAGCGTCCGCGCGTGGCGGCCATCTGCAGCAGGGGGCTGACGACCTGGCTGTCGCCGGCGGGATTCGTATACAGCAGCAGTTGCAGCCAGCGTTGCAACTGGCGCCGGCCGAGCACCGTGATGGCGTGGCGCAGGCTGGTGATGCGCAGTGGCGCCCCGGTGGCGACCGAATTGGTCAGGCGCAGCAGGTTCACCGCCAGTCCCGGTTCCTGCTTGAAGATGCTCTCGAGTTCGGCGGTCTCGGCGTCCGCCATCACCCGTTGCAGCAGGCGCACCAGCGCCAGTTGCGAATGGCCGACTTTCCTGCCGGCGAGCACTACCGGCCGGGCGAAGTAATAGCCCTGGAACAGGTGATAACCCAGACGGTGGCAGTATTCCGCCACCTCGCGCCGCTCGACCCGCTCCGCCAGCAGCGTGACCGGCCAGCGCTGCAGGGCTTCCGTCACGCTGAGCAGTTGCTCCTGGCGCAAGGGCAGCAGGTCGACCTTGACGACATCGATGAACTTGAGCAGCGGCTTCCATTTGTCCTCGAAATGGACGAAATCGTCCAGCGCCAGGGTGAAACCGCGTGCCTTCAGGTCGGTGCAGCGCTCGACGATCTCCGGCTTGAGCTCGACGCTTTCGAGTATCTCCAGCACGATCTTGTCGGTGGGGAGGATTTCCAGCAGGTCGGAGAGCAGCAGGCTCTCGTCGCAGTTGATGTAGCCCTTGCAATGGCCGAGCGCCTGCTCGATGCCGAATTCCGCGAAGGCGTGGTTGATGACGTGGGAGGTGGCGGCGAGGTGGCTGTCGAAGTCGGCAAAGTTGTGTTGCTTGCCGTTCCTGAACAGCAGCTCGTAGGCGACCAGTTGCTGCTTGCGGTCGAGGATCGGTTGGCGGCCGATGAAAATCTCTTCAATGGCCATTGCCGTAGGCGACTTCCAGCCCCGGCCAGACGGCCTGCAGGGCGGTCTTGAACTGATCCTGGATGCGCGCGAGGGCGATGGCGTTGTCGGCCTCGAAGCGCAGCACGACGACCGGCGTGGTGTTCGAGGCGCGCGCCAGGCCGAAGCCGTCTGCGTATTCGGCGCGCACCCCGTCGAGCGTGATGAGTTCGCGCGCGCCGGGGAAAATTTTGCCAAACTGAGCTTCCCGCTGCAGCCGGGCGATCAGCTGGTGCGGCTCGCCCTCGCGCATCTTGAGATTGAGCTCGGGCGTCGACAGGGCGTTCGGCAGGTGCTTGAGCGGCCAGTTGGCGTCGGGCCAGCGCGAGACGATCTCGAGCAGCCGCGCGGCGGCGTAGAGGCCGTCATCGAAGCCGAACCAGCGTTCCTTGAAGAACATGTGGCCGCTCATCTCGCCGGCCAGCGGCG
>CAYYHO010000040.1:0-9649 GCA_964471725.1 uncultured Methyloversatilis sp.
GACATCGGAAGTCACGAACGCATCGCCGCCCGTCACCTCGTAAAGCTTTTCGACCACGTACTGCGGCATGATCAGTTCGCTGCCCATCTTGTACTTCAGGGAATTCCTGCTGCGCCAGGACTCGACCTGCTTCCACCAGGCAGCGAGCACTTTGGCGTCGGCTCTCGCTTCGCTGATCTCGATCTGTTTGATCAATTCGTCCAGCACGTCGGGCAAGTTGCCGACGATGGGCACATCGACGCGCACCCGCTTCGAAATCGAGGACGGATCGATATCGATGTGGATGATCTTGCGCGAAATCTTGCCGAAGTGCTCCGGGTTGCCGATGACACGATCGTCGAAACGCGCCCCGACGGCCAGAAGGACGTCGCACTCCTGCATCGCCATGTTGGCCTCGTAGGTGCCATGCATGCCCAGCATGCCGAGGAACTGGCGATCGGTCGCCGGGTAGCCGCCCAGCCCCATCAGGGTCTGGGTGATCGGGAAGCCGAGCAGGCGCGTGATCTTGATCAGCTTGTCGGCCGAATCGGAAAGAATCACCCCGCCGCCAGCGTAAATCATCGGCCGCTTGGCCTCCAGCAGCAGTTGCAGTGCCTTCTTGATTTGTCCCGTGTGCCCCTTGACCACGGGGTTGTAGGAGCGCATGGCAATGGTCTTCGGATAGTTGAAGTCGCACTTCTTGGCGGTGATGTCCTTGGGGATATCCACCAGGACCGGACCAGGGCGTCCGGTCCTGGCAAGATAGAAAGCCTTCTTGATGGTGACCGCCAAGTCCTTGACATCCTTGACCAGAAAATTGTGCTTGACGCAAGGGCGTGTAATGCCGACCGTGTCGGCTTCCTGAAAAGCGTCCTGACCGATATAGGCGGTCGGTACCTGGCCGGTGATCACCACCAGGGGAACCGAGTCCATGTAGGCCGTGGCGATGCCGGTCACGGCATTGGTGACCCCCGGCCCGGAAGTCACCATGCAGACGCCGACCTTGTTCGAGCAACGGGAATAGGCATCCGCCGCATGGACTGCAGCCTGCTCATGCCGGACCAGGATGTGCTTGATCCGGTCCTGCTTGAATAATTCGTCGTATATGAACAATACCGAGCCGCCAGGATAGCCGAATACGTGTTCGACCTTTTCTTCCTGGAGGCATCTGATTACAATCTCAGCGCCTGTCAGTTGCATCATTGTTGTGCATCCATCAAAACCGGGCAAAGCCCGAAACGCGCAACGATACTTGACTGAACCAATGATGGTCAAGGCTTCCGACACGACTGACCCCGATCACACGCCTGAAAACACGTTTTGGCATCACGCACCGAGCTTTCCGACTTCCTCGCCAGCGTCGAGCGGCGCGCCTTCAAACAGGCGGTTTTCGCCGTGCGCGACGAGGAAGCCGCCCTCGATATCGTGCAGGACAGCATGATGCGGCTTGCCGAGAAATATGGCGACAGGCCGGCCGAGGAACTGGCTCCACTGTTTCAGCGCATCCTGCAAAATGCCATCCGCGACTCGTATCGCCGCTCCCGCACCCGGGCGGGGCACATAATCCAGCTTGCCGCCCTCGACCCGAGCGACGACGAACAGGGCGATCCGCTCGAAGCCCTTGAAATAGATGAAGAACATCATGCTTTTGCGACACCCCATGCCGCCCTGCTGCAGGCTGAAACCCTGCACCTGATCGAGGCGGCCCTGAAAGATCTCCCCCCGCGTCAACGGGAAGCCTTCCTGCTGCGTTACTGGGAGGGATTGGACATAGCCGAAACAGCCTTGGCCATGGGTTGTACGGAAGGCAGCGTCAAAACCCATTGTTCGCGTGCAACCCACGCACTGGCAGCTACACTCAAAGCAAAAGGCATTCAGGTATAAGGAATCCAGCATGAACCCAGAACAACAATTTGCCCGCCAGATTTGCCGTATCCTCGACCTGGGGACGCGTTCGCTGGAGCGTGACATTCTCGAGAATCTGCGTGCCGGTCGTGAGCGCGCGATCCAGAGGCGCCTTGCAGTTGCCCACAATTTTGCCGATCTGACAATAGTCGGCGCTGGCGGAACGGCACTCAAACTAGGCCCGGATCGTGGCAGGCGCGGACTGGGCACCCTGCTTTCGATTGTGGCACTGGTTCTGGGCGTCAGTTTTTCCTACTACTGGAACGGCTTCTCTCAGGCAAGCACAAACGTGGAAGTCGATAGCGCACTCCTGGCCGGCGACCTCCCACCCAGCGCTTATCTTGACCGAGGCTTTCAGGCATGGCTGGAAACGCTCTCCGAAAATTCCTCCTCTGGGGAGTAGCGCTCGCCCTGCTCCTCGGCGGAGGTGCGTGGCTCTGGCAGATTCGTGAGGTAGTCACGACGCTGGATCAGCCCAACTGGTCCAAGCTGACGGCTGAACAGAAATCGATTCTCGCTCCCCTGCACAGCGAGTGGAACGGAATGGAGCCGTTTCGCCGCAAGAAATGGCTCGGCGTCGCCGCGCGCTACCCTGGCATGGAGGAAGAGGAGCAGGCGAGCATTCAGCGCAACATGAAGGAATGGGCGAAATTGGCGCCGAATGAGCGCAAGATTGCCCGGGACAAGTTCAAGAACCTGCAGAAGTTCGCCGCCGAGGATCGCCAGGCAGTCAAGCAGAAATGGGAGGAGTACAACGCCCTGCCCCAGGAAATGCGCGACCGGCTGAAGAAGGATGCTGCCCAGCGCCGACCTCCCAAAACTCCCGCGCAGCCACCCGCCAAGTCACTCGACATGGCCAAAGCCACGCCGACACCAAAGGCTGCCAAGAGAACGGTCCCTGTGCTGGCCCCGGAAGTCCTTGCCAGGACACCGGCAGTGAGTCCCGGCCTTCTGGCCATGGCGCCCGGCATTGACGAAAACCCGCCCCGTTCCCGGCTTTCGCCCATCAAACCGCCGCAAAGTCCCCTGGTAGTCCCGCAAAAACCTGCCCAGCCAGTTCAGCCCACCCCGGCCGCCGAAGCGGTCTTGCCCTGCGCGGAGGAGTAACCCGTCTTGGATGAGGCAGTTCCCTCGCTGGCGAGCGTGCGCAGGCGGCTCGTCACGATGCTCTATGAATCCTTATTGCTGCTGGGAGTCCTGTCGGTCACCTTCATGCTCCCGCACCTGGCTTTGGGCATGGCCTGGGGATTGGTGCTGCCCGGCCCGCTGCTCGTCATCCACGTTTTCCTGGTCATGGGCGCCTATTTCATCTGGTACTGGCGCCATGGCGGCCAGACACTGGCCATGCAGACCTGGAAACTGAAGCTGGTCGGTAACGACCATTCCGCGCCAAGCCTGCCGCAACTGTGCCTGCGCTATCTGCTGTGCTGGCCAAGCCTGTTGCTCTACGGTGCCGGGCTGCTCTGGGCACTTTTCGACAGGGATCGACAGTTCCTGCACGACCGCCTGTCGGGCACCCGCATCATCAGCGTCGCTCCACCCACCACAGCATCGACCCGGCCGCCAGCAAAAACATGACGCTGGGCGTCATCGCGGCCACCAGTGGTTGCCAGCTGTTGATCACGCCGAGGTGTGAAAACAGGCCGTTCAGCATGTGGAACAGGATGCCGAGCATCACGCCGGCAAACACCTTGATGCTGACGGCGCCCATGCGGCTGTGCGCATAGGCGAACGGCAGCGCCAGGGCCATCATCACCAGTGTCGCCAGGGGGTAGATCAGCTTCTTCCAAAGCGCTATTTCATAACGCTGGGTCTTTTGCTGGTTGTCGCTCAGATGTCGGATGTATTGATAGAGATTGATGACCGACATGCGCTCGGGCACCACCAGCAACACGGCGAGAATGTCCGGATTGAGGGCGGACTGCCACACCAGTTGCTCGTGGCGGGAAACCTCCGCGCGGTCGCCATCGAAATGCGTTTGGACGACATTGCCGAGTTGCCAATGGTCTGGGGGAAGAAAACGGCCAGCATCCGCCTCGCTGATCGAGCTCAGGCGATAATCTTCATCAAACGCGTACACCCTGATCTTGCGCAAGCTACCGTTGGGCAGCACCTCGCGCACGTTGATGAATGACTGACCATCCTTGACCCACAAGCCGGAACGGAATTCCTGTGCCACCAGCTTGCTCATGGCCGTCAGCCGCAATTGTTGCGCGGCGCGCTCGGCAGGCGGGGCGATGAATTCGCCCAACAGGAAGGTTGCCGCCACGAAAGCAAGCCCGATCTTTGCCAGCGTCAGCAGCAACTCGCCCGTAGACAAGCCGGAAGCCCTAAACACCGTGATCTCGGAGTGTCGTGCCAGCAGAGTAAGTGCATACAGGGAGCCGATCAGCACGGCAATCGGAAAGATTTCATAGGCGCGGCCAGGCAGCGTCAGGGCAACGTAGCCAACCGCATGCTGCAGTTGGTAGTTGTCCTTGCCGACCTCGGCCATTTCATGAATCAGGTCGAAAAAGGCAAACAGGGCGAGAAAAGCCGCCAGCACCAGCAAGGTGGCGCTGTAGATTTCGCGCGCCAGATGGCGCTCATATACCTTCAGCGCCATAGCCGCCACACGGAAAAGACCGCCAGGCGCTTCCAGAACAGCAGCAGCAGGACGATGAACATCAGGACATGCACCGCCCAGACGCCGACCTCGAACGGCAAGCGCCCTTGCGCCACCCAGGCCTGGCTAACCGACAGCAGGTTGCTGTAGATCATGAAGGTCAGCAGGGCAAATAGCAGGTTGTTGGTGCGTCCCGCACGCGGGTTGACGAAAGACAGCGGGATCGCCAGCAGGGTCAGTGTCAGCGCAGAGAGGGGCACCCCGATGCGCCACAGCAACTCGCCCAGGCTGGCTGGACCGGGGTCGCGCACGAGTTCCGGGGTGCTCATGCTCTTGGTGGATTTGTCGATGCCGCGGTTTTCCCGCGTTTCGATGCGCATGGCGTAGCGCTCGAACGCCATGACGCGATACTCGGCCTCGCCGGCCACCCCCTCGTAGCGGCGCCCCTGCGTCAGCACGATGAACTTGTCGCCATTCGCCGCCACCTCGGTATGCCCCTGTGCCGCGGCCATCACTCCCGTGCGCCCGTGCTGGGTCGAATTGATGAAGATGTTCTTGACACGATCTTCCTGCCCATCGGCATCGGTGACGGATTCGACGAAAAACACCCGGTCGCCGCGCGCCGACTCCTTGAAGGCGCCTGGACTGACGCGCGACACATCGTCGCGCTGGTCCATGCGGTCCTGATATTCGGCACGCTTGGTCAGCGCCCACGGCGACAGGAACAGCGCCAGAACTGCAATCAGGATGACGATCGGCAGGGCAAAGCGCAGCACCGGTCGGATCCAGGCGGTCAGGGGCACCCCGGCAGAAAACCAGATCGCCATTTCCGAATCTCGATAAACGCGCGACAGGGAGAGCAGGATTGCGATGAACAGCGTGAGCGACAGCAGGATCGGCAGGTAGTTGAGCGCCGCGAAACCGAGCAGGGCCACCACCGCCTCGGAGGCTATGCGCCCGCCTGCCGCCTGCCCCAAGAGGCGGATCAACTGCGTGGTCAGCAGGATCGCGAACAGGGCGACGAATACAGCGGCGGCCGTCTGGGCAAATTCGCGTTGGGCAGCGCGCAAAAAAATCATCGAGGATGCCGGGAGGGGGTGAATGGGGATAAATGCGGAATTTGCAGCCGAAATCGATAAACGACGCAAAAAATGCTTAAACTCCAAGTTTTCCAGAACATCAGAACAAGGAGTACGCGGTGGAATTTAGCATAAAGAGTGGCAGCCCGGAAAAGCAGCGTACCGCCTGCGTCGTCGTCGGCGTCTTCGAATCGCGCAAATTGTCCCTGCCGGCAGAACTGCTCGACAATGCTGCGCGCGGTTATCTTGCCGATCTGCTGCGCCGTGGCGACATGGAGGGCAAGGCCGGCAGCACCCTGCTGCTGCACAAGGTGCCGGGCACCGAAGCGGAACGCATCCTGCTCGTCGGCCTGGGCAAGGAACGCGACTTCCGCGAAAAGGAATATCGCGCCGCGATTGCCGCCGCCGTGCGCACCCTCAACGAAACCGGCGGTTTCGACGGCACCATCTACCTCACCGAGCTGCCGGTCAAGAAACGCAATGTCGCCTGGCGCATCCGCCAGGCCGTGCTGGTCGCCGAAGAGGCCCTCTATCGATTCGACCAGATGAAGTCGAAGAAGGAGGACGTGCGCCGTCCCTTGCGCAAGTTGACCTTGTGCGTCGAACGACGCAGCGAACTGCCCGCAGCGGAACAGGCGCTGGCAGAGGGCATTGCAATAGCCGCCGGCATCGCTTACATGAAGAATCTGGCCAATCTGCCCGGCAACATCTGCACACCGACCTACCTCGCCGAACAAGCCGCGCTGATGGCCAAGGAACACGGCCTGCAAGCCGAAGTGCTGGGTCAGGCCGAAATGGAACAACTGGGCATGCATTCGCTGCTGGCCGTATCGCGTGGCTCGCACCAGCCGCCGCAGTTCATCATCGTCAAACACCTGGGCGGGGCGAAGGATGCCAAGCCCATCGTGCTCGTCGGCAAGGGAGTCACCTTCGACACCGGCGGCATCTCGCTCAAGCCGGCTCCCGAGATGGACGAGATGAAGTTCGACATGTCGGGCGCCGCCAGCGTGCTGGCGACGATGAAGGCGGCAGCCCTGATGAAACTGCCCCTCAACATCGTCGCCGTGGTGCCGGCGGTGGAGAACATGCCCGGCGGCGCAGCCACGCGCCCCGGCGACATCGTTACCTCGATGTCGGGACAAACCATCGAAATCCTCAATACCGATGCCGAAGGCCGGCTGATTCTTTGCGACGCGCTGACCTATGTCGAAAGATTCGAACCGGCCTGCGTCATCGACGTTGCCACGCTCACCGGCGCCTGCGTGATCGCCCTCGGCAATGTCGTCAGCGGGCTCCTCGCCAACGACGACGGACTCGCGCGCGAGCTTCTCGATGCCGGCCACGACAGCTGGGACCGAGCCTGGCAGATGCCCTTGTTCGACGACTATCAGGAACAATTGAAGAGCAATTTTGCCGACATGGGCAATATCGGCGGACGCCCGGCCGGCACGATCACAGCCGCCTGCTTCCTGGCGCGCTTCACGAAGAAGTACGACTGGGCGCACCTCGACATTGCCGGCACCGCTTACAAGTCCGGCAAGGAGAAAGGCTCCACCGGCCGGCCGGTGCCGCTGCTCACTCACTTCCTGCTCGCCCGCGCGGGCACGAAACAAGCGTGACCCACATCTCATTTCTGCATGGCGCGGCAGACCGCATCCAGTCTGCCGCCCAATGGCTGCAGCAGGCCTTGAACGACCGTCATGCGGCAACTCGCCCCATCCGCTCGATACTGGTTTTCGTGCCTGACGCCGACCAGGCCGCGCGGCTGGATCGCATACTCTGGACCCAGCCGCCGCTCTCCTTCCTGCCGCATTGTTGGGTTGACTCCCCGCTGGCCACCGCAACGCCGATCCTGCTGACCGCCTCGCTGGACGATGCAAGCCCCGCCCTGGACTGCCTGCTGAACCTCGGCAATACCTTGCCGGAAACCTTTGCCCGCTTCGAACATCTCGTCGAAATCGTCAGTACCGACGATGCCGACCGACTGCCCGCGCGGGAGCGCTTCAAGTTCTATCGCGATCGGGGCTATGCCGTCGATAGCCGCGATATCGCCGGAGGTCTGTAATGACCGAGGAAACCGACGTTATCGACCAGGCCGATGCCCTGATGCGCCGCCACCGCAGCTTCGTTGCGCGCGTGACGGACCAACCCGGCGACACAAACACTGCCGCTGTCGCCACCGGTGAAGGCCACGATGCCGACATTCCGCTGCTGACGGAGATGGTCGAATCGGGTGTCCCGGGCGCCTCGAGTGTCGATGGCGTCGCCAGCAAGCCGATCGACACCACAAAACTGCTCGATGGGCTGCGTGCAGACATCGAACAGGAACTCTCTGTCTGGCTGGTCGAAGAATTGCCCGCCGCGGTTGCCAACGCCAGCCAGAGCATACTCACCGAACTCGATGCCAAGGCACGCCATACCCTGCTGCCGCGACTGCTGGAGATGATCGAGGATCGCCGCGCAGCGGCGCCGCAAACCCCTGCGAACCCTTCGGTATAATTTCTCTCCCCCCTGCATTGCCCTTCCACAGCCGAATTTTCCATGGAACTCGCAAAAAGTTTTGAGCCCGCCGACATCGAGCGGCGCTGGTATCCGGTCTGGGAATCGCGCGGCCACTTCGCCGCCGGCCTCGACACCTCGAAGACGGACAATTTCTGCATCCTGCTGCCGCCCCCCAACGTCACCGGCACACTCCACATGGGCCATGGCTTCAACCAGGCCATCATGGATGCCCTGACGCGCTATCACCGCATGCGTGGCGCCAATACCCTCTGGCAGCCCGGCACCGACCATGCCGGCATCGCCACGCAGATCGTCGTCGAGCGTCAGCTCGATGCCCAGGGCAGCAACCGCCACGACCTTGGCCGCGAGAAATTCCTGGAAAAAGTCTGGGAGTGGAAACAATTTTCAGGAGACACCATCACGCGCCAGATGCGCCGCCTCGGCACTTCGCCGGACTGGACGCGCGAACGCTTCACCATGGATGCCGGACTGTCGAAAATCGTCACAGAGACTTTCGTGCGGCTGTACAGGGAAGGGCTCATCTATCGCGGCAAGCGCCTGGTCAACTGGGATCCGAAACTGCTCACGGCCGTCTCCGATCTCGAGGTGGTGAGCGAGGAAGAAGACGGCTTCATGTGGGAAATCCGTTATCCGTTCGCCACAGGCGAGGGAGCGCTTACTGTTGCCACGACCCGCCCTGAAACGCTGCTGGGCGACGTTGCCGTGGCCGTCAATCCGGAAGACGAGCGCTACCGCCACCTGATCGGCCAGCAGGTCCAGCTGCCGCTGTGCGACCGCAGCATCCCGATCATTGCCGATGCCTATGTCGACCAGGCATTCGGCACCGGCTGCGTCAAGATCACCCCGGCGCATGACTTCAATGACTGGCAGATCGGCCATCGCCACGGCCTGACGCCGCTCTCCATCCTGACGCTCGATGCGCGCATCAACGAACATGGCCCGGAGCAATATCGCGGCATGGATCGCTACGACGCCCGCAAGGCCATCGTCGCCGATCTCGAATCCGCGGGTCTTCTCGTTTCGACCAGACCGCACAAGCTGATGGTGCCGCGCGGCGACCGCACCGGCGTAGTCATCGAACCGATGCTCACCGACCAGTGGTTCGTCGCCATGACCAAGCCAGGCTCTGACGGCAGCAGCATCGCCGGCAAGGCGCTGGATTGCGTTCGCTCGGGCGAGATCAGGTTCTACCCGGAAAACTGGGTGAATACCTATTACCAGTGGCTGAACAACATCCAGGACTGGTGCATCTCGCGCCAGTTGTGGTGGGGCCACCAGATTCCCGCCTGGTATGCCGACGACGGCCGCATCTACGTGGCCCACGACGCGGCCGAAGCCATGGCGCTTGCGCGTGCCGACGGCTACACCGGCGGGCTCAAGCGCGACGATGACGTCCTCGACACCTGGTATTCCTCGGCACTTTGGCCGTTCTCGACCCTCGACTGGACGCCCGAATGGCCTGCGAAGTCGAACCCGGCCCTCGACCTCTACCTGCCTTCGACGGTGCTGGTCACCGGCTTCGACATCATCTTCTTCTGGGTGGCGCGCATGGTCATGA
>CAYYHO010000041.1:0-9474 GCA_964471725.1 uncultured Methyloversatilis sp.
ACCGACGAGTCGGTGCGCCGCGCCATGGCGATCCAGCTCGTCATCAACCGCGAATGGGGGCTGGCGAAGAACGAGAACCCCAATCAGGGCGCTTTCGTCATCGACGAGCTGACCGACCTGGTCGAGGAGGCCGTGCTCAAGGAGTTCGAGGCCATCGCCGAGCGTGGCGGCGTGCTCGGCGCGATGGAGACCGGCTACCAGCGCGGCAAGATCCAGGAGGAGTCGCTGTATTACGAGCACAAGAAGCACGACGGCTCGCACCCGATCATCGGCGTGAACACCTTCCTCAACCCGGCCGGCATGGCGCAGCAGGCAATCGAACTGGCGCGCTCCACCGAAGAGGAGAAGCAGTCGCAGATCAGGCGCCTGCGCGACTTCCAGCAGCGCAACGCGGCGCAGTCGGGGCCGATGCTGCAGAAGCTCAGGCAGACCGTGATCGGGGATGGCAAAGACGGCGGCAACGTCTTCGCCGTGCTGGTCGATGCCGTGCGTGTCTGCTCGCTCGGGCAGATTTCTTCCGCCCTTTACGAGGTGGGAGGCCAGTACCGGCGCAGCATGTAAAACTCGGCGCTGGCGGGACGGCGCTGCAATAAAATAGTGCTTTCGAAATAACGAAGGAGCGCTCCATGAGCATCGTCGTCGATGCCCGCGGACAGGTTTGCCCGAAACCGCTGATCCTGACCCGGCAGGCTCTGAACGACAACGTCGTCGGCACTGAAATCGTCGTGCACCTCGATAACGAAACCTCCTGCCGCAACGTCGAGCGTTTCCTGCGCGACAACGGCATGGCGCCGCACATCGCTGCCGACGGCAGCGGGTACAGCGTGCGCTTCACCAAGAGCCTGGCGGAACGCGCGGCACCCGATGCGGCGGCGTATTGCGTGCCTGCCGGGGATGATACATGGGTGATGACGCTCACCGCCGATGTGGTGGGCCGCGGGCCGGCGGAACTCGGCGCCCGGCTCATGCAGGGTTTGCTGGCGACGCTGGAGCAGGTCGAGCATCCGCCTTCCCATCTCGTGCTCTACAGCAGCGCCGTGCTGCTGGCCGCGCGCGGGTCGCCCCACCTCGACAGCCTGCGGGCGATCGAAGGGCGCGGCATCGCGATCCTGATCTGCGGCATGTGCGCCGACTATTACGAAAAGCGGGCCGAGATCGGCATCGGCGAAATCACCAACATGCTGGTCATCCTCGAAACCATGGCGCAAGCCGACAAGGTCGTCACGCCGTGAGTTTCGATCTGCTGTCGACCGTCGAGTACGGCGGCTGTTCCGCCAAGCTGGCGCCCGGCCGGCTTGCCGAGGTCCTGCAGGGTTTGCGCCAGCCGGCACATCCCGACCTGCTGGTCGATATCAGCACGCACGACGACGCGGGTGTCGTTCGTCTCGACGATGAAACGGCGCTGATCCAGACGGTCGATTTCTTTCCGCCGGTGTGCGGCGATCCGCGCAGCTTCGGCCGCATCGCCGCCGCGAACGCGCTTTCCGACGTGTATGCGATGGGCGGGCGCGTGCTCGCTGCGATGAACATCGTCGGGTTTCCGGCGACGCGCATTCCTCTCGAAGTGCTCGCCGAGATCCTCGCCGGCGGGCAGGAAAAGGTAATCGAGGCCGGCGGCCTGGTGGTCGGCGGCCATACCATCGATGACTGGCCGCCCAAGTACGGCCTCGCGGTCACCGGCCTGGTGCACCCGCAGCGCGTGGTCACGAATGCCGGACTGCGGCCCGGGCTGGCGCTGATCCTCACCAAGCCGCTCGGTTCCGGCACGCTGGTGGCCGGGCAGCGCACCGGGCTGGCGGCCGCGGACGACTACCGCGCCGCACTGGAAGCGATGCAGCAGCTCAACCGCGCCGGCGCCGCAGTGATGCAGGCCTTCGAGGTGAAGGGCGGCACCGACATTACCGGTTTCGGCCTGCTCGGCCACGTCATGCAGATGGCCGATGCGAGCCGGGTGACCGTGCGCATCCAGGCTTCGCGCGTGCCGCTGCTTGCGGGCGCGCATGCGCTGGCCGAGGCCGGCTGCCTGCCCGGCGCGATGTTCCGCAATCTGGACTACGTGGACAACCGGACGCGTTTCGCCCCCGGGCTCGACTACAGTCTCAAGATGCTGTTGCTCGATCCGCAGACCTCCGGCGGCCTGTGCTTCGGCGTTGCGTACGAGCAGGCGCCGGCGGCGCTGGATCGATTGCGGGATGCGGGCTACGCGGCGGCGGCGATTATTGGTGAAACGGTTGTGCACCAGGATCATGCGATCGAGGTCATGCGCTAGGGCGCGTTTCCATTCATGCGATGGTGGCGCCGGCCGCATTTTCCAATGCGGCGGCAGCCTGTAGAATCGGTGCTGCATTGCACCAATAGAGCAGCCATGGCCCAGATCTCCATCTACGACTCCACCCTGCGTGACGGCGCCCAGGCGCAGGGCATTTCCTATTCGGTCGAGGACAAGCTGAAGATCGTCGAGCGGCTCGACATGCTCGGCGTCGCCTATATCGAGGCCGGCAATCCGGGTTCGAATCCGAAGGACCTGGAATTCTTCGCCCGCGCCGCGACGCTGCAGCTCGCCCACGCGCGCATCATCGCCTTCGGTGCGACGCGCAAGGTCGGCGCGCGCGTCGCCGACGACGCCAACGTGCAGTCGCTGCTCAAGGCCGGCACGCCTGCCATCGCCATCTTCGGCAAGAGCTGGGACTACCAGGTGCAGGAAATCCTGCGCACCACGCTGGCGGAAAACCTCGCCATGATCGGCGACACGGTGCTCTACCTGAAGCAGCAGGGCAAGGAGGTGGTGTTCGATGCCGAGCATTTCTTCGATGGCTGGAAGGCCAATGCCGATTACGCCTGGCAGACGCTGGCGGCTGCGGTGGCGGCGGGCGCCGACAGTCTGTGCCTGTGCGACACCAACGGCGGCAGCTTCCCCGACGAGATCTTCGCGATCACGCACAAGGTCTGCGAGCAGTTCCCCCATGTCGCCATCGGCATCCACTGCCACAACGACAGCGAAATGGCAGTGGCCAATTCGATCCGCGCCGTGCAGGCCGGGGCGACCCAGGTGCAGGGCACCATCAACGGCCTCGGCGAGCGCTGCGGCAACGCCAACCTTTGCTCGATCATCCCGAACCTGCAGCTCAAGCTCGGCCTCGAGTGCATCCCGCCGGCCGCGCTGCCCCACCTGACGGCGGTGGCGCGCGCGGTCAGCGAGATCGCCAACATCCCGCACAACGACAAGGCGCCCTATGTCGGTGGCCATGCCTTCGCCCACAAGGGCGGCATGCACATCGACGCCGTCGTCAAGAATCCGGTTTCCTACGAGCACATCGACCCGGAGCAGGTCGGCAACAGCCGCCGCGTGCTGATGTCGGAGGTGGCCGGGCGCAGCACGCTGCTGGCGCGCATCAACACCATCGACCCGCTGCTGACCAAGGACTCGCCCGAAACCCGCAAGATCCTCGCCCGCCTCAAGGAACTCGAGCACGAGGGCTACCAGTTCGAGGCGGCGGAGAGTTCCTTCGACCTCGTCGTGCGCAAGCTGCTCGGCCGCTACACACCCTTCTTCGAACTCGTCGAGTTCAAGGTCATCACCAACGAGCCGGCGGTGAATGACGTCAACTCGTCGGTGATCATCAAGGTGCGCGTCGGCGACCAGGAAGTGCTCACCGTCGCCGAGGGCGATGGCCCGGTGAACGCCCTCGACAAGGCGGCGCGCAAGGCGCTCGAGCGCATCTATCCGGCCATCGGCGAGGTGCGCCTGACCGACTACAAGGTGCGCGTGCTCGACTCCGACAAGGCCTCGGCCGCCAAGGTGCGCGTGCTGATCGAGTCGACCGACCAGCGCGAGAACTGGACCACCATCGGCGTCTCGACCGACATCATCAATGCCTCGTGGCAGGCACTCGTCGACTCCATCGAATACAAGCTGCTGCGCGACCGGGAGAGCAAGCGCGCATGATGCCCGCCCTCCCCCAACCCCGTCCAATCGCAAACGTCGCTCGCGCGACCTTCCCTCGCGGGAGGGGTGACTGTTGACTCGCTGCGCTCGTCTATTACGGGGCGCTTCGTAAGATCGCCTGAGCGGATTGCGCCTGGCGGCGCGTGCCGCTTCCCCTTGGGACGGCCCGGCGGGGAAGCTGCCGGGTTTTGTGCCGTCCCGCCAGCGCCGACTATTTCAACGGAGCGAACCGCAGCAACGTTATTCCGTTAGTCGGCACGTAAATCGGCCGATAAAATAAATCTTGCAAATAGGAATGGTTCTCATATAAGATGAGAACCATTCTTGATTGTTTGGGGTATTCAATGCGTACCACCGTGCCTACCAACATGCGGATTGCAGACCGTGCGGCAGCACTGGCAGTGATCGAGCCGCTCGCGCCGGCAGCGGCCTGCACCCCTGCGGGACGGCAGACTCTCGATTCCCGTGCGCTGTTTGCCGCCGGCAGCGAGGTGGTCATCGCGCATGGCGACGAGCGCTACCGGCTCCGCCTGACGCGCCAGAACCGTTTGATCCTCACCAAGTAGCCATCCGCCCGGGGCGGCGCCGTTCGTTCCCGGGTCATCACAGCCAGCCAGCCGCAAGCGCAAGCGCGGCAAGCCAGCCAAAGAATGACAATCGCTTTGGAGGTTTGCCGTGCAGATGTCCCTGTCCCCGCTGGCGAGCGCCTTTCTCCTCGTCGGCCACCCGAACGTCGGCAAATCGGTGCTGTTTCACCGCCTCACCGGGACTTACGTGAATGTCTCGAACTATCCCGGCACGACGGTAGAGGTGGCGCGCGCCAGCCCGCGTTTCGATAACGCCGCCCTGCTGCTCGATACGCCGGGCGTGCTGGCGCTGCCTTCGCGCAGCGACGACGAGCGCGCCACCATGCGCGCCCTGCTCGAGGAAAGGGCGCATTGTCTGCTGCAGGTGGGCGACGCCAAGAATCTGCGCCGCACCCTGACGCTGACGGCCCTGCTCGCGGAACTCGGCGTGCCGATGGTGCTGGCGCTCAACATGCACGACGAGGCGGCGGCACGCGGCGTGACGATCGACCGTACCGCGCTGGCCGCCGAACTCGGCATTCCGGTGTTGGCCACCGTGGCGACCAGCGGCGAGGGTGTCGATGCGCTGCCCAACCTCATGCAAAAGGCCGGCAAGCCGCAGCCGCTGCTGCGCTACGACGAAGAAACCGAGGTGGCGCTCGCCCGCCTCGCGGCGACGATCACTGAAGTCGCTCCCCATCCGGTACTGGCTGCCCGCGGGCTGGCGCTGCTTTTCCTCGGCGGCGACCAGGAGGTCGAGCGCTGGCTGCGGGACAAGGCGGGCACACGCCATGCGGCACTCGAGGCGCAGCGCAGCCAGGCCTGGCAGTCACAGCCAGGGAAATTGCCGGGCCGCCTGGCCCGCGAACGCACTGCCGCAGCGGAAGCGCTGTCCGCCAGCGTGCTGCAGCGCGCCATCGGCAGCAGCCCGCTCCTGGCGCAGCAGATCGGCCAGGCGGTGGTGCACCCGGTCTGGGGCCTGCCGATCCTGCTCGGCGTGTTGTATGCCCTCTACCAGTTCGTCGGCATCTTCGGCGCCGGCACGCTGGTCGGCCTGTTAGAGGAAGACCTCTTCGAGGGCATCCTGAATCCCGCGTTCACCACGCTGGTCGGCAGCGCATTTGGCGAAGGCTGGCTCGCCGACCTGCTGGTCGGCGATTACGGCCTGTGGACGATGGGCATGACCTATGCGCTGGCGCTGATTCTGCCGATCGTCACCACGTTCTTTCTCGCCTTCGGCGTGCTCGAGGACTCGGGCTACCTGCCGCGCCTGTCGGTGATCGCCAACCGCGCCTTCGCGCTGATCGGCCTCAACGGCCGCGCCGTGCTGCCGATGGTGCTGGGACTGGGCTGCGTGACGATGGCCACCCTCACCACGCGCATCCTCCACAGCCCGCGCGAGCGGCTGATCACCACCTTCCTGCTGGCATTGGCGATTCCCTGTTCGGCCCAGCTCGGCGTCGTGCTCGGCATGCTCGGCGCCTTCTCCTTTGCTGCGGTGCTGACCTGGTCGCTGGCGATAGCGGGGGTGTTGATGTTCAGCGGTTTCCTCGCCGCCAAGCTGATCCGCGGCCGGCGCATCCCGCTGGTCACCGAGCTGCCGCCGATGCGCCTGCCGATCTTCGGCAACGTCCTCAAGAAGACCACCGGCCGGCTCCGCTGGTATCTCGTCGAGGTGATCCCGGTGTTCCTCCTCGGCACCTGCGTGATGTTCCTGCTGGACCGCTTCGGCATCCTGCCGGCCATCGTCAGCGCCGGCGAGCCGCTGGTTTCGGGCTGGCTCGGCCTGCCGCCGGAGGCGAGCGCTGCCTTCGTCATGGGCTTTTTGCGGCGCGACTTCGGCGCCACCGGCCTGTTCGTCATGGCCGAGAGCCTGAGCGCGGTACAGGCGGTCGTCGGCATGGTGACCCTGACCCTGTTCATCCCCTGCTTCGCCAGCCTGCTGATGATCGTCAAGGAGCAGGGAATCAAGATCGCCGTGGCGATGGTGGCGCTGATCGTGCCGTTCGCCTTCCTCGTCGGCGGCTTGCTCAACCTGTTGCTGCACGTTTGAAAGCGACCCCATGACCGCCCCTCACGACCCCCGCCTGCCCCTCGCCTTCATTGCGCCTGGCACCGAAGTCCGCCTGGCCGAGTTCGGCGAGGAAATCGATCCGCTGCAGCGCGAACAGCTCACCGCCTACGGGCTTGCCGCCAACCGGCCGCTCCGGGTGCTTCAGCAAAAGCCGCTGACCGTGATTCTCGCCGAGGAGGTCGAACTCGCGCTCGAGCACGGTGTCGCCCGTTTCGTCTGGGTGAGCCGCTGATGCTGCCGGACAAGCCGGCGGTCTCCCGGTCCGCTCTCGCCGGCGTGCTGCTGGCGCACGGGATGCTCATCGCATGGCTGCTGCAAACGGGAGCGATCCGCGCGCCCGACCATCACGCGGTGCTGGCCGTCGAGTTGCTGCCGGCGGCGGCCGCGGTATTGCCCCGTCCGCGGTCGGAGCCGCCGCCGCGTGCGCCGGCGGCCTATCGGCCCGCAACGCCACAGCCGGCGCAGCAGCCAATCGCCGGCGCCGCCGTCGCCGCCGTCGCGCCGGCCGAGGCCTCGGCAGCGCTTGACGTTCCGTCCGCGGGCGTTCATTCCGCCGCCATGCCGGCGTCGGCGTCGGCGTCGACGGCGCCGGCCGCAACGGGAGCCGCAGCCGTTCAGGCGCTCGGCACGCCACGCTACGACGTCGACTATCTCGACAATCCCAAGCCGGCCTATCCCGCGCTTGCGCGCCGCATGGGCGAGGAAGGACGCGTTGTCCTGCGCGTGCAGGTGTCTGCCAACGGCCTGCCGACGGACATCGTCCTCCAGAGCGCAAGCGGTTCGGCCCGCCTCGACCAGGCAGCGTTCGATGCCGTACGGCGCTGGAGATTCGTGCCTGCGCGGCGCGGCGACGAAGCGGTCGCCGCCAGTGTGCTGGTCCCCATCGTTTTTAGTCTGAATGGATAACGCATGGAAAATGCCCTGGGTTTTTCCCACTTTCTCGTCCATGCCGATGGCGTCGCACGCTTCATTCTGGCGGTGCTGGCGGCGATGTCGGTCGGCACCTGGTACCTCATCGTCGTCAAAGGCGTACAGCATTTCCTGCGGCAGCGCAGAACGGACAGATTTCTCGAGGCTTTTTGGGGGGCGCCCGATCTTGACGCCGTGGCACGACGTTTGCGCGCGGACGGAGCGAGCGAGCCCTTTGCCCATTTGGTGCATCACGGCTTCACCGCCGTCGAGCAGTTGCGTGCCGCACGCGAAGGTGGCCGTCCTGCCGGCCTGATCGACGCCGGTTCGCCCGACGACTTTCTGACGCGCGCGCTCAGGCGCGCCATCGACGAGGACAAGGCGAAGCTCGAATATGGCCAGACCTTTCTTGCCACCACCGCCTCGTCAGCGCCCTTCGTCGGCCTGTTCGGCACCGTCTGGGGCATCTACCATGCGCTGCTCGCCATCGGCATGAGCGGGCAGGGTACGCTCGACAAGGTGGCGGGACCCGTCGGCGAAGCGCTCATCATGACTGCCATCGGCCTGGCCGTGGCCATCCCCGCGGCGATCGCCTACAACGCATTTGCCCGCGCCGCCCGCAATACGCTGACGGCATTGAACTCCTTTGCCCACGATGTCTTCGCCTTCCTCTCGGTGGGCACCAGGGCGGCGGCACAGCGCAGCGACGTAACGGAAACCTCCGAGCGCATCATTGCGCTCGCCGGCGCCCGTTCGGCGGCCTGAGGGGGTGGCGCCATGGCCTTCGGCTCGATGAGCGAGAGTGACGGCAACGAGGCGATTGCCGAAATCAACATGATCCCGCTCATCGACGTCATGCTGGTGCTGCTGGTCATCTTCATCGTCACCGCGCCGCTGCTCACCCATGCCGTCAGGGTCGATCTGCCCAAGGCGGGTTCCGCGCCGGACCTCATCAGGCCGGAAAACGTCCACCTGGCCATCGATGCCGCCCGGCAGGTGTACTGGAACGGCGCAGCGGTCGAAGCGGAGGAACTCGCACAGCGCATGCGTACCGCCGCCGCGCTCGATCCGCAGCCCGCGTTGCATCTGCGCGCCGAGGCGCTGACGCCTTACGAAAAGATCGCGCAGGTGATGTCCGAGGCGGCGCGCCACGGCCTCGTCCGCGTCGCCTTCGTCACCGATCCGGGCATGACGCGATAAGTACGTCTCGATCGTTTGGTCGCCGTCCCGCCAGCGCCGACTTTTTTCAAACCAGCCAGCCAGCGCTCCCCGAGCAAGCCAGCCAAGATCATCCAGGGAGCCAAGCATGAAAACCATCCAATGCAAACATCTGCAACTCGTCGTTGCGGCGATGCTGCTGGGTCAGCCCGCGCTGGCCCAGGCAGAGAAAACCCTGAGCGCAGTGAATGTCGAGGCCGAAAGAGACGACTTCGACGCGCGCCAGGCTGCCACGTCCACCAAGCTCGTCTATGGCCGCGAAGAACTCGACCGCATGAACGAGCTGACAGTGGGCGACTACCTGCGCCGCCTGCCCAGCGTCACCTTCAGCGGTCCGCCCGGCACGCCCAAGGACGTGCGGGTGCGCGGCATGGACAAGGGCTATACCGAGATCCTCATCGACGGCGAGCCCGTTGCGACCGGCACCAAGGAGCGCCAGATCCAGGTCGACCGCATTCCGCTCGACATGGTGGAGCGCATCGAGCTGATCCGTGCGCCGACCGCCGCCATGTCCAACGAGGGCATGATGGGCACGATCAACATCGTGCTGCGCGACGCGCCGGACAAGCGCGTCGCCGGCGCCCGCCTCGTCGCCGGCCGCGTCTTCGGCGAGAAAACCGACCAGGACACCTGGAACCTTTCCGGCCAGTACGGCAATGCCACGGGCGACGTGCGCTGGCTGCTCAACGCTTCGGTCGGCCAGCGTGGCGAACTGAAGACCAAGAGCAAGAGCGAGCAGGGTTTCGTCGCCGCGACCGGCG
>CAYYHO010000042.1:0-9434 GCA_964471725.1 uncultured Methyloversatilis sp.
CCGAGGTCTATGCGCAGGACGACGCGAAGGAGAAGTTCGTCAATGACTTCGTCGCCGCATGGACGAAGGTGATGAACGCCGACCGCTTCGACCTCATGTGATACGTGATGCCGCAGAACCGTCGCTAGCGGCGAGAGCTTGAGGGAAAGGGCCGGACGATCCGGCCCTTTTTCATCGCCGTTCGCTCAGAACTGCCTGACGAGCGCTGCCGCCAGGATGCCGGCGGCGATCGCCGGCAGCGGCTTCTTCACCAGCAGCATGATGCTGGCGGTGGTCAGCAAAGCCAGCCTGGCGCTGGCGTCGCCTTCGTAGGCGAGCGGCGCCAGCAGCGCCACCAGCACGGAACCGGACATCGCCCCGATGAACTGCTTCACCCGGTGGTTGATCGGCACGAACGCCATGATGAAAACGCCGCCCCAACGGGTCGCCAGCGTCACGGCCGCCATGCCCAGGATGACGAGCAGCGCGCCCATGCCCGCCGTCTCAACGCTCATCGCTTTTCTCCATCCAGAGCATCCCCAGCACGCCGCCGGCCAGCGCGCCGACCACGACATGACTGTTGTTGCGCAGGTAAGTGTGGGCCAGCAGGGATGCCGCGGCTGCGACCAGCCAGATCATCAGCATGCGTACATCCTTTTTCCCGCCGACCACCATGGCCAGCAGGAAGCAGCCCATCACCATATCCAGCCCCAGGCTCCTCGGGTCCTGGAGGGCAGCGCCGAAATGAACACCCAGCCAGGTGCCGAACACCCAGAACGACCAGAGGGCGAGGCCGCCCCCCAGCACGAGGCCCATGCCGGGGTGGCCGCGGCCGAATGCCTGCATCGACATCGCCCAGTTGGCATCCGAAACGACCACCATCGCGCCGTAGCACTGCGCCGGCGGCATCTGGCGCAGCCAGGGATACAGCGAGGCGCCCATGAGGAGATGGCGGGCATTGATGGCAAACACGGTGATGAGCAGCGTGGCAAGCGATACCTGCGCCCCCCACAACTCGAGGGCGGCGAACTGCGAGGCGCCGGCGAACACCAGCGCGCTCATCAGGACGATGGTGATGCCGTCGAGGCCGGCTTGTGTCGCCGCCAGCCCGAAGGCCGCGCCAAAGACGATGACGAAAAGGGAAAGGGGGACGAGTTCCCTGAAACCATCCCAGATAATCCGGCGATCGAGCGCCGACAAGTTGTCATCGCGATCCGGCATGCCACTTTCCTCTGCTTCGCATCTTCCGTCAATCCTGACCGTCATTCTCCATAAATTGACGGACTTCTCTACTTCTTCGTGGTACGGCAGGTAGGGGGCAGGTCACTTCAATCTCCTCTACGGTTCCGCTTTGGTAATTTCCAGTTTTCGTGCCGAGACGTGTCCAAAAGACACCTACCAGGAGATCGCAACCGCCAAGAATCTGCTTATTGATTATTGCCTGAGGTCGATCTCCCATCTCCGGAACGGAGTGCGTTTCCCATCCAACTGGCAATAGAACTGTGCGCCTGGCATCGGCATTCACGTTGTTCCATTCCGTGATGACTTCACGTATCACGTTGCGCTCGGCCGCGACGTCGCTGGGAGACGCGATCATTACTTTGAATACAGTCGCTTGGTAGCTCATCATTCAACCCTCACAATAGTGCCGCTTCCAGCCGTCGTTTTCGCATCTCCCAATCCGGCATCACCCGCCCAAGAAGCCGGAAGAAGCTGGCGTCGTGATCCCGGTGTCGCAGATGGCACAGTTCGTGGGTCACGACATATTCGATACAGGAACGCGGGGCACGGACAAGGTTGGCATTCAGCGTCATGCTGCCTGCCTGCGACAGACTGCCCCACCGTGACTGCATAGCCCGGACGATCAGGCGCGGTCGCTGGTGGCCTTTGAATCGTGGCAGGCATTGCTCCAGCACCTCGCCGAACACGCGTCGGGCGTGGTCGAGATACCAGCGGTGCAGCAGCATCCGCACGCGATCCGGATCGGCCGTCCCTGGCATTGTCACCATCAGTTGGCCACGGCTCATCCTGACCGACGCCGCTTCGCCCGCAACCACCTTCAAACGATATTGCCGGCCGAGATAGAGATGTGTTTCGCCGCTCACGAACTGGCGCTGCGGCGTCCGCGGACTGTAGCGCTGGAAGTCGGCGATCTGCCGGCTGATCCACGCGGCGCGTTTCTTCACTCGCGTCGAAATGACATCGTCGGCGCAACCGAGCGGCGCCCGCACCACCACGCTTTGATCCGGATGCACCTCGATGCCCAACGTGCGCCGGGTCGAAACCCACTGCACCTGATAGCGAATCTTTTCCGCACCGTAAGCGAGTTCGTAGGTCATGGCGCAGTTTTCACCCTTCACGCCGGCATCCGGTGCCTGGCCAACTGCATCGAGCGGTCGATGATCTCGTCCATTTCCTCGGTGGTCAGCGGAATCCCGCGCTCACTTCGGATCTCGTCGTAGAGATAATCGTCCATGTCGTTCATGGTCCGGCGCTGGGCGTCCAGGTTCTCCCAGAAACCGACGACGCGGTTGCGCTCGACGATTGCCCAGATGCTCGCCGCCGCCTCGGCGGCCACGGCCTTCGCCCCAGCCGGGTCCGCAACGTGTCGGCCGAAATAGGGCTCCAGGATGCCGAAGCAGGCAATGGCGTGATCGTTGCCGCGCAGGATGGCCGGCACGTCGTCGGTTTTGCGATTGACGACGGATTCCTTGATCTCACCGGCACGCTTCAGATACTCCAGGTCGGAAATGCGTCCCGCCCGGTAATCATCGATGGCCTGCTGGATCAGCTTGGAGAATTTCTCGTAAAACGCTGGGTCTTCGTCGAGATGCTCGGTGATGGCCCGCTTGGTGGCGTGCGCGATCATGTCCGCCTTGGCGGCGGTCGATTTGCCTTGGCCCTGTTCTTCGACCACTTGCCGGAAAGCAGCATCGTCGAAGATGTTGACCGGCTCGTTGAGCTTCAGCACCTCGTTGGCCGAGATGTGGGTGTCCAGCAGCTTCTGGATCTTCGGCTCGTAGTCCCTATAGTCGATGGATTCGGCATAGCGCAGCTTCACCGACGCTTTGAGGTTGGTGAAGCGCTTGAGGTCTGCCTTGTAACCCTTGAGGCGATTTTCCGGCGTGCCGGTGATGAATGCCTCGGACGACAGAGAGATGGCCAGGGTCTTGGCGTAGGCCGACAGCCGCTCGTAGAAGGCCTCGCGGATTTTCTCGTCGGCTAGCAGTTGCTCGAAGGCCTCCTCGTCCTGGCGGTTGGCGACAGTCTTGAACACGTCCCACAACTCGGCGTGCCGCTGCGGCAGTTGGCGCACCTCGTCGTTGATGCTTGCCAGCGCGCCGGCCAGATCGCCCTCGTCGAAGCCCTCCAGGGCGCTATAGGTGGTGAGCGCCTGGTCGAGCTCGCCGAGAATGCCGGCGTAATCGATGACGTAGCCGAACTCCTTCGGCCGAGCGCCGTCGTCATCGTCATAGAGGCGATTGACGCGGGCGATGGCCTGCAAGAGCGTGTGTTCCTTGAGCTTGCGGGTGAGGTAGAGCACGGTGTTGCGCGGCGCGTCGAAGCCAGTCAGCAGCTTGCTGACGACGATGAGGATTTCCGGATCGTCGCCATGCTTGAAGGCGTTGATGATCTGCGTCTCGTAGGCTTCGGCATCGCCGTAGCGCTTCATCATCCGCTGCCAGAAGGCGACCACCTCGTCGCTGGACTCGTCGTCGTCCACGTCGTCGAAGCCTTCCCGCTCGTCGGGAGCCGAAATGACCACTTCGCTGGTGACCTCGCCGATGTCATCTAGAAACTTCTTGTACTTGAGCGCCGCAGCCTTGGACGGCGCGACCAGTTGCGCCTTGAAGCCAGTGCCCTGCCAGTTCTGGCGGAAATGCTCGCTGATGTCAAAGGCACGCATGAAGATGACCTGATCGGCCTTGTTGAGCATTTCGGCCCGGGCGTATTTCTTCTTCAGGTCAGCCTTCTGCGCCGGCGTCAGGCCCTGGGTGTGGCGCTCGAACCAGACGTCAATGGCGGCCTGGTTCTGCTCGATCTCCACCATGCGCCCCTCGTAGAGCAGCGGCACGATGGCGCCGTCGGCCACCGCCTGGTTGATGGCGTACGTATGGATGATGCCGCCGAACTTGGCCACGTCACTCTTCTCGCGCTTCAAGAGCGGCGTGCCGGTGAAGCCGATGTAGCAGGCATTGGGAAACATCTGCCGCATGCGTGCGGCGAACATGCCGAGCTGGGTACGCTGGGTTTCATCGACCAGCACGAAAATCTCGGTGGAATCGTCCTGGAAGCGGCGCGTGGATAGCGCCTTGTCGAACTTGTGGATCAGCGTGGTGACGATGTGGGCCTTGTGCTCGGCCACCAGCTCCACCAGATGCCGGCCCGACTCGGCCCGATCCGGCGTCAGGCCGCAGGCGGCAAAGGTGCTGCCCAACTGCTTGTCGAGGTCCACCCGGTCGGTGACCAACACGATGCGCGGGGTGCGGATGTCCAATTCCAGCACCAGCGCCTTGGCCAGCATCACCATGGTCAGCGACTTGCCGGAGCCCTGGGTGTGCCAGACGATGCCGCCGGCGCGGCGGCCGGCCCCGTCGCGCCGCCTCACCCGCTCGACGATGCGCTCGACAGCGAAGAACTGCTGGTAGCGGGCGATCTTGCGACGCCCGCCGTCGAAGACGGTGAATTGCAGCGCCATTCGCAGCAGCCGTTCCGGCCGGCAGAGGGCGTACAAGGTGCGATCCTGCTCGGTCAGGGCGCGGCGCACCAGATATTCCGCCTCGGGCTCGCGCACCCCGAAGCCCTCCGCCAGCAGCTCGTAGAGCCCGGCCTTGGCTTCCTGCAGCAGCGGCCGATCCAGAATCTCGCGCAGGACCGCGCCATCCTCGTCTCTCTCATCGTGCTCCTCGCGCCAGACCGCCCAATACTTGGCCGCCGTGCCGACGGTGGCGTACTTGCAGTGGTTCTTGTTGCTGCCGATGACGAGTTGGACATAGGTGAACAGCGCCGGGATGTACTCGTCGCGCTGGTTGCGGATCATCTGCGACACCGCCTGCGCCACCTCAAGCTTGGGCGACTTGCATTCGATTACCGCGAAAGGGATGCCGTTCACGAACAGCACGATGTCCGGCCGCGCCGTCTCGTGGCTGCGGGTGCGCTCCACCGAAAACTCGGCGGTGACGTGGCAAACGTTGTTCTCCGGGTTGCGCCAGTCGATGTAATTGAGGGTGAAGCTGCGCACGTCGCCTTCCACCGACTGCTCCAGCGCCACGCCCAAGGTCAGCAGGTCGTAGACGGCCTCGTTGGTTTTCAGCAGGCCGTCATACTTCACGTTCTTCAGCCGCTGGATGGCGCTCTGGATGTTCTCCTCGCTGAAGAGATAGGCACCGCCCTTGTGCTGGATGCGGTTGATGCGCTTCAGGCTATCTCGCAGCACCTCCTCCAGCAGCACGTTGGACTGGCGCGCGCCGCGCATCGCCAGGGCTTGCGCGGGGGTGAGGTAGGCGAAACCGAGATTGACCAGCAGCTGCAGGGCGGGAATTTGCGAGAGGTGTTTCTCGTCGAAGCGGAAGCTGTTCATGCCGGCACCTCTTCGTCCTCGGTCTTCACCCGCCATTGGCCGGTGAGGAGCTTTTGCATGAGGCCACGTTTCTGCTGCTTGATTGCTTCGACCGACTGGCCGAGCAGTGCGATTTCCTCGCGCAGTGAGTTCAGATAGCGGGCAATCGCTGTCTGTCTGGATGTATCAGGCAATGGGATTGCAAGGGCTGCGAACTCGGAGAACGATACAGTTTCGCGCACGCTGCCTTGCGCACTCTTCTTGATGCGCTCCCGCGCCTGGTGGGAATCGAGCCAATGCAGAAAGTAATCGGAATTGATCTTCGCCTCATCAACGCCAAACACTACATACATCGGGCTCAGCACGCCTTCGCCCCAGTTATCCAATCTGGCAATTGAACCGACGTTGATGCGGGAAGGGTTGTAGGCATATTGCCCGCGCCGAACCACCTTGTAGTTGGACAAGTCGGCGCTGGCGACACGGCGCTCGAACTGATCTTCCGGCAAAACGAAGCCGCGCGAATTGGTAACGCTCAGGACACGGGCTTCGTTTCCACCGCGATTGCGCTCGGAAATCTCACTGGCGAAGGTGCCGACATGACCGCGCGGATGATGGCCGCGGCCAATGATGCGAGAAAGTTCGTGGGAATAGTGGCGCTCCTGTGCCGCGATTAGCTGCTCAGTTTTCTGGATGGCGGTGTCCCACTCGTCCAGCAGGTTTGCGGTTCTCTCCTGTTCTGCTAGGGACGGAATGAATACCTCAACAGCCGATAATTTGGTCGGCGATGTGTGCTTGACTTTAGTTCCTGCAGCACCGGAAGAGATCTCTTTGCGGACATGCGGCGCATTGAACGCGTGATACAGATAATTCAGACTTACCTGATCAGGTTTCTTGACGGACAAGAGCCCCAATCTCTGGTTGTGAAGATAGATGTCGCTCTGAGGAACCTTGATCGTTGAGCCCAGCAGCCCCGGTGACTGTTCCGTCATCGCAATAAGTACGTCACCCTTCTTCAAAATGAAGTCTGCGGGTGTCGGACCCGAGAAGCGCTTCTGCGCGGCGCCTAGATTACGAAAGCCACCGGTTTCGAGGAAATTACCGGGGGTCAGCAGAATGTAATCGCCATCGGTTCCGAAATATTCGCTGGAGAATGCGAAGCCGTGCTTGATCTCGATAAGTTCAGTCAAGCGCTTCAAGCACGTGGCGGATTGGTTCATTTCTTCTTCCCCCGCCCCTTGCCCCCGCCAACCGTTTCCGTTTTGGAAACAGTTGCCGCATCGCCACTCTCGACTTGCGGCGCAGTCAGGTAGTTGGTGCGGCTGACGACCGGCATTTGGCGGACGATTTTCGGCACAAGGGGAGGGACAAATCGTCCCCACCCTTGCGCTATTCCCTTGTTACACAAACGCATCTTTTCGATGTGATCTGCTGGATCACGGAGGTCGATGAGCGTCGCCATCATTTCTTTTTCTCCAGCTTTTTCTTGCTGCTTTCCAATTGCTTGATGCTCGCCTCCGGAGTCGGCAAGGCTTCAGGCATGGTGCCGCCCAGGTCGGCAATGGTCTGGCGCACCTTCTTGCCAACTTCGTAGTGGGTCTGGTTGGCGCGCTGTTTGCCGCTGACATTGTCCCGCCGCAGCTTTTCTTCCGTTTGCGTAGCGCGGAACAGGTTGGCTGCCAGTTCGGTGCTGCCCATGTGATCGAGAATCTTCTGACTCTTCTTGAGTCCCTTGCTCGCATGGATATCCTTGGCCCCGCGACCGCCGTACAGCCCCTTGTAGCCATGATCCTGAAAGATGGCGTAGTCGAGCGGCGTTTCGACGCCGGCCTCCTTGGCTGCTGCGGCAAGGTCTTTGTTGTGCTCGGCAAGCTCGTTGCGGATCGCCACTCGCTTCTCGTCTTCCGTCAGCCTAGCGAACGCCTCGTTGTCACGCAGTTCCTGGCGCCTGGTCTGCATTGCGAAATAGGTCTGTCCATTCGCAATGACGGGCTTTGATGGATCGCCGTTCTGGACGATCAGATAGCAGGCGTAGCGTGAGAGGAGGTAGTCTTCGATCTCGCGTCGTGCCCCGGAACCGATATCGACCATTTTCGCCGTTTGGGAAAAATGGTCCTCGACCTCGTGGCCGGATTGGCGGCAGGCTTCCATCGCCTTCTCGATGACGCGCTTGAACTTGTCCCATCCGGCGTATTCGAGCAGGGGCTGCAAATCGCGTGCACTCCAGTACTCGTCGCCCTGTGCGTCGAACTGCCGGATGCTTTCGAAGGTCTGGTGATGCTGCTCGACAACACGCTTGCTTGTCATAGTCCCAACTCCTTAAGGTAGTGCTTCATCTTCGCCCGCACCTCAGCAAGCTCAGCCTCCAGGCGCTCGATTTCCTGTTCCACGGCGGCCACGTCGATCTCTTCCTCCTCCTCGAAGGTATCGACATAGCGAGGAATGTTGAGGTTGAAATCGTTCTCGGCGATCTCGGACAGCGGGGCGACGTAGGCGTACTTGTCTACGTTCTGCCGGCCCTCGAATGTGGCGACGATCTTGTCCAGGTGGCTGTCGAACAGTGCGTTCTGGGTCTTGGCGGCCTGGAATTCGCGGCTGGCGTCGATGAACAGCACGTCGCGGCAAGATTCGCGCTCGCCGCCCTTTTCCCGCGCCCGGTCGAAGACCAGGATGGCCACCGGGATCGAGGTGGTGGGGAAGAGGTTGGCCGGCAGGCCGATCACGGCATCGAGCAGGTTGTCCTCGATCAGCTTCTGCCGGATGCGGCCTTCGGCGCCGCCCCGGAACAGCACGCCGTGAGGCACAACCACCGCCACCCGACCGGCCTGAGGCAGGGCGGTTTCGATCATGTGGGTAATGAAGGCGTAGTCGCCCTTGGATTTGGGCGGCACACCGCGCCAGAAGCGGTTGAAACGATCAGACTCAGCATGCTCGGCGCCCCATTTGTCGAGGCTAAAGGGCGGGTTGGCGACGACCACGTCGAAGCGCATCAGGCGGTCCGCCTCGATCAGGGCCGGGCTGTTGAGGGTGTCGCCCCATTCGATGCGGGCGGCATCCTTGCCGTGCAGAAACATATTCATCCGCGCCAGGGCCCAGGTGCTGCCGTTCACCTCCTGGCCGTAGAGCGCGTAGTCGTTGCTGCCCTGGGCACGGATCAGTTCTCCGGCCTCGATCAGCAGGCCGCCGGAGCCGCAGGCCGGATCGCAGATGCGGTTGCCGGGCTTGGGGTGGGCCAGGCGGGCGAGCAGCCGGGAGACCTGCTTGGGCGTATAGAACTCGCCGGCCTTCTTGCCGGCATCGGCGGCGAAACGCTCGATCAGGTAGATGTATGTATTGCCGATCACGTCCTCGGAGACGCGAGACGGGCGCAGGTCAAGCTTGGCGAAGTCCTCCAGCAGGTTCTTGAGGCGCCGATTGCGGTCCTTGGTCTGACCGAGGTTGGCTTCGGAGTTGAAGTCGATATTGCGGAAGACGCGGTCGAGCTTGGCCTTGTTGGCCTCCTCCACGCCGTCCAGGACGATGTTGATCAGTTCGCCGAGATTGGCTTCGTTGCGGCGGTCATAGAGGCTGTTGAAGTCGCCAGGGAAGCGGTCGATGATCGCACCGGTTTTCTCGTCTTTGAACTCGACGAAGGGCAGGGTGAAGCGTTCGCGGTCCAGCTTGCGCCGGATGCGTTCGTCGTCATCACCGTACTGCTGGCGATAGGCCTCGTAGTGGTCCTTCCACAGGTCGCTGATGTACTTCAGGAACAGCATCACGAGGATGTAGTCCTTGTACTGGGCCGGATCGACGACGCCCCGGAAGGTGTCGCAAGCGGCCCAGGCGGTGCTGTTTACATCTTGCTGGGTGAGTTGGTCGCTCATCTTGTTTCCTCAAATTCGTTGAACCGGGGCGAGTG
>CAYYHO010000043.1:0-9388 GCA_964471725.1 uncultured Methyloversatilis sp.
CCAACTTCAACATGTACGTCGGCCTGCCCCACAACTTCAAGGGCACCCACATGTCGCGCTTCGTCGAGATTCTCAACACCAACGAGCGCGAAGTGTCGGTCGAGAACTTCGAAACCATGTTGCGCGAGATGGTCAAGCGCCTCGAGGCGGCCACCGGCCACCTGGAAATGAGCTTCCCCTATTTCATCAACAAGGAAGCGCCGGCCTCGAAGGTCAAGAGCCTGATGGACTACGAGGTGACTTTCATCGGCGAGATCCTCGATGGCGACCGCTACCGGCAGACCACGCGCGTCGTCGTACCGGCAACCAGCCTGTGTCCGTGCTCGAAGAAGATTTCCGAGCGCGGCGCTCACAACCAGCGCTCCCATATCACCATCACCGCAGTGACCAACAGCTTCGTCTGGATCGAGGAACTGGTGCGCATGGCCGAAACCCAGGCCTCCTGCGAGCTGTACGGCCTGCTGAAGCGCCCGGACGAGAAATTCATCACCGAGCAGGCCTACGACAATCCGAAGTTCGTCGAGGACATCGTGCGTGACGTCGCCGGCGTGCTGAATGCCGACCCGCGCATCGATGCCTACGTGGTCGAATCAGAGAACTTCGAATCGATCCACAACCATTCGGCCTACGCCCTCATCGAGCGGGACAAGACAAGCTGACCCGCAGGGCCGGAGCAGAAACAGAAAGGGCGCTAACGTGTCGTTAGCGCCCTTTCCTTTTGTTGCCCGCTGCCTTCCGGCGGCTTATTCCTTCGCCTCGGCGGACTTGCGCACCAGTTTCTCCTTAATGCGCGCCGACTTGCCGGAACGATCGCGCAAATAGTAGAGCTTGGCACGGCGGACGTCGCCACGACGCTTCAACTCAATGCTGGCCACCATCGGCGAATAGGTCTGGAAGGTACGCTCGACACCTTCGCCGGACGAGACCTTGCGCACGATGAAGCTGGAGTTGAGACCGCGATTGCGCTTGGCAATCACCACGCCTTCAAATGCCTGGACGCGCTTGCGCTCGCCTTCGACCACTTTGACGTTGACGACTACGGTGTCACCGGGCGAGAACTCGGGGATGGTCTTGCCCAGACGCTCAATTTCTTCTTGCTCGAGTTGCTGAATCAGGTTCATGTCGTTTTCTCCAGATCAATCCTTGTTTCAATTATCACGACCGCAGAGCTCCTCAACTTCTATTTCACGCAGGAGTTGCGTTTCTTCACGGCTCAACGAGTGAGCATTGCGCGCCAGCCATTTGGCGAACAGCTCCGGGCGGCGCTCCCGGGTCCGCAGCAGCGACTGTTTCAGTCGCCAGCGGTGGATGTTCCCATGGTGGCCGGAAAGCAACACCTCCGGCACCGGCAATCCCTGGTACAACTCGGGCCGCGTGTAGTGCGGACAATCCAGCAACCCGTTCACAAACGAATCCTGCTGCGCCGAAGCCTCATCGTTCAAAGCCCCCGGCAACTGCCGCACACAGGCATCGATCAACGCCAGGGCGGCTACTTCACCTCCCGAGAGCACGAAGTCTCCCAGCGATATTTCCTCATCCACACAGCGCTCGATCAGGCGCTCATCGACTCCTTCGTAACGACCGCACAGCAGAACCGCTCCGCTGCCCGCCGCCAGATCCAGCACGCGGGCATGCGTCAGCGGCTGGCCCTGGGGCGACAGGTAAACCACCCGCGCCGGCCCCTTGCAACCTGCCGCAGCCGACCCGCCACGCGCTTCCTGGGCCGCGGCGATCGCGCGCTCAAGCGGGCCCGCCTGCATCACCATCCCCGGCCCACCGCCAAACGGCCGGTCATCCACCGTGCGATAGGCATTCTCTGCCCAATCGCGCGGATTCCAGCATTCGATCCGCCACAAGCCGCGCTCCAGCGCCCGCTTGCTGATGCCACACGCGGTAACCGCAGCAAACATCTCCGGAAACAGCGTAATGACATCGAATCGCAAACCCATCCGGCTGACCTCGCTAGTCGGACTACCAGGCACACCTACCAGTCACGCTCCCAGTCGACTCGCATCTGACCGGCCGGCACATCTACTTCCTTGACGACATGCTCCACAAAAGGCAACAGGCGTTGAATCTTGCTGCCGCTTGCATCAACCTCTTCCACCACTACCACCGCATGGGCGCCCGACTCGATCAACTCGGTCACTCTCCCCAGCGGCACCCCCGCCAGGTTGGCCACTGCCAGCCCGATCAGGTCAGCCCAGTAGTACTCGCCCTGCCCGGCCTGCGGCAATTCACCGCGCGGCGCGCCGAAATAATTGCCGACCAGTCCTTCGGCAGCAGTGCGATCGTCGATACCCTCAAACTTGACTACCCAGCCTTTGCCTTGCAGACGCAGTGCTTTCAGCGGATAGGTGCGCCAGGCCGAAAAATCGCTTTCCGACTGCCCCAGCCACCAGTGCTCGATCTCGCGCCAGCGCTGCGGGTCATCCCCGAAGGCATGCAGCCTGAGCCATCCTTGCACACCATATGGAGCGGTAATCCGCCCCAGAACGACCATGCAGCTCAGGCAGCAACCGGGGTGGCAACCGGGGTGGCAACTGAGGCAGCCACGCCGTCAGCCGCCTGCTTGACGAGGCGCGCAGCGGTCGGCGACAACTGGGCGCCCTGGCCCTGCCAGTAAGCCAGACGCGCCGTGTCGATGACCAGGCTTTTCTCGTTCTCGGCAGCCACCGGATTGTAGTAACCGACGCGCTCGACGAAACGCCCATCACGGCGGTTGCGTGAATCGGTCACAACCATGTTGAAAAACGGGCGCTTCTTGGCGCCGCTGCGGGCAAGACGAATGACAACCATGCGGGTTCCCCCTGGAAACTGGAAAAAGGTGGCGATTTTATTGATTATTTGACACAAAGACAAGTTGTTGTTTCGACTTGTCCTGCCCGGCCGCAGAAGCCCGGTCCATGTTGAACCGCTGGCGCCGTCCCGCCAGCGCCGACTTTTCCGGCCAAGGCAGCGGCACGCGGGTCGTCCGCCTGGCGTATCGGTCGGCCGACGACAATGTAGTCGGCGCCATTCCGGAAGGCCTGGGCGACATCGACCGTGCGTTTCTGGTCGTCGGCCGGCCTGTTTTCGACCGGGCGGATCCCCGGCGTGACGACCAGCAGCTTGTCACCCAGTTCGCGGCGGATCAGCGGAGCCTCCAGTCCCGAGGAAACGATGCCATCGACCCCGGTCTGCAGAGCCCGCCGCGCACGCGAAAGCACCAGTTTTTCAACGTCGCAGGCAAAGCCAAGGTCGTCCAGGTCGCCGCGATCCAGGCTGGTCAGCACCGTAACGGCAAGGATTTTGAGAGCGCCCTTGTCGCTGGCCGCCGCTTCCATCATGGCCTGGTTGCCATGCACGGTGGCGAAGGTCGCCCCGCTCGAAGCGAGGGCACGCACGGCAGCGCGCACGGTTTCCGGCACATCGAAGAACTTGAGATCGACGAATACCTTCTTGCGCCGCGCCACCAGCCATTCGAGCAGTTCGAAATAGCCGCCCGCCATGAAGAGTTCGAGTCCGATCTTGTAGAACTGCACGGCATCGCCGAGTTGCTCGACCAATGCCCTGGCTGCGTCCGCCTGCGGCACATCGAGCGCGACGATCAGGCGCTCGGCGGGGAGAATCTGTTTGTCTGCAGTCATGCGTAACCCATGTCGTAAATGTCATTGGTGCCGGCAATTCTACTAGAATCGAGTCACCATCCCGTCCTCGCCGGGCCTGCCCTTTCGAATCCCGATCATGCAGAAAGCAGTAGCGTTCGACAGAATCCTGACCTGGCTCGCCGCGGAGCAATCCGCGACGAAAATGGACCATCTCGTCGAACTCAATCGGGTGCTCGACATCCTGGTGAGCCTCGGCGTGACCGCCGAACAGCGCTTGAACCTCCTCGACCTGTTCCTGCGGCGCACCATGCGCCTGCAGGCGGAACTGGCGAACGAACTGACGGCCGCCACGCTGCCCCTGCCCCAGGACCTGCGCTTGCGTGCCGATCGCGTCGGCAGGGCTTTCGGATTGCTGGCGCAGGGCTTCGTCGCGGTGATCAACGAAACGCAGGAAGACCCGGCGCAGGGGGTTTCGCTGCATCCCACCCACGTGGCCTGGCTGGCGATGCAGAGCCTGCATGGCCTGCTCCAGGTCTGCGTATTGTCCTGCGCGGCGCCGCCGGCAAATCTCTGGCAACAGGCCCTGCTGACCCTGCGCCTGCTCCAGGCGGAACGCGCCAACGCCAGCTTGGCGGACGAGTTCAATCACATGCTCGCGCTGACGGTCGTGCAGCCGGAATCCTTTACTGCCCGCGAGCTGGCATTCCTCATCGACTATCTGCAATCGGCGCCCTCGCAGGTCGTTTGGCTGGCCACTGCCGAGCCGCTGCCCCATAGTGCGTGGTGGATCGATCCGGCCCGGGAACACCCACCCCATGCCACCGCACGCCTGCGGCCCCCGCAAGAGCCGGGGCTGTTCTTTTTCGATTGCGCTCCCCTCGCCAACCAGGCACGCCAGCACCTGGCCCAGCTGGCTGACGGCACGCCGCCGGCCAAGCTGGGGCTGCCGCCTGCGGCGAGTGACGACTACCGCAATATCCTGACCGTCGCCGCCGACCGCTGGAGCGGTCCGGGCAAGCGCCAGCACATCCGCTACCTTGGCAATTACCGTGTCGAGGTCTGCGCCTCCGCCGGCGCGTTGTGGAACTTTCTGGCCGATAGCGAGGCCATCGAACAGCAAGGCCATGCTCCGCTGGCAGCCAGCGAATGGCTGGTCACCAACGAAAGCGCCGGCGGCTATACGCTCTACCATGTCGCCGGGCCCTGTGCCGGCCTGCGTACCGGAGCAGCTCTGGGTCTGCGTCAGGCCGACTGCAAATCCTGGAACATCTGCCTGGTCCGCTGGGCAAAAAGCGATCATCCGGCTCACATTGAACTGGGCCTCGATTTGCTCGCCACCACGGCGCAGGCCGTGAGGATCGCGCACCACGGCACCAATGCGCCGGTACCTGCCCTGTTGCTGCCGCCGCAACCGACACTGCAACGTGGCGAAACCCTGCTGACCACCCGCGGGTTGTTCCGGCCGGGCAACTTCATGTTGCTGGCCGACAGCGCGGAGGGCGTGCACATTTGCGATTGCGAAAGCGGTCCGCTCGTCACCCATACGTCGAGTATCGAAATCTTCGAGTTCTCGCGCCGTTCGCCGCGTGCGGCGGTGTGAACGGAAGCTCAGCGTCGCCCCAGTTTCTGCAGTTCTGCCGTCAGTAAGGCTCCGACGAGGATTACCGACCAGGACAGATAAAGCCAGAGCAGGAAAATCGGCACTGCTGCAAATGCGCCATAGATCAGCGTGTAAGTGGGAAACTTGACGACATACAGGGCAAACAGGCGCTGCATGCCGACAAAAGCCAGGGCCGCCAGCAGCCCCGCCAGCCCGGCATGCCAGCGCGAGACCGGGCGGTTCGGCAAGGCCCAGTACACGAGGCCGAACAGGACGGCGAGGAACACCACCGGCAAGGCTTGCGAAAACAGGATGCGCATCCAGCGAGACGCTTCGATCAAACCGAATGAAGCGCTGGCCAGAAAGGTGACACTCGCCAGCGCGCCGCCAAAAGCCACCGGGCCCAACAGCAGCACCAACAGGTGCAACAGAATGCGTTTTATCCAGAACCGCTGTTTCCCTACTTTCCACATGGCATTGAAGGCATGCTCGATGGTCAGCATCTGCAGCAGGGCCGTGACGGCCAGGACCCCCAAGCCAATCATCGTCAAGCGTCCGGCACGCTCGGCAAATTGACCGAGGTATTGGGCGATCACCACTCCCGCCTTTTCCGGCAGCAGGTTTCCAACGATGAACTTTTCCAGCATGGCGCCCAGGTTGGCAGCCATCGGCAAGTGGTCAAGCAGCATCGCGGCGACCGCCACCATCGGTACCAGCCCAAGCAGGGTGGCGAAGGAAAGCGCCGCCGCAGTTTGGCCGCAGCGCTCCTCCCCGAAACGGCGGATAACGCGGATTGCAAGCAGAAAAGGAGCAGTGAGCCAGTGCATGTATTAAGCTGGGCAGGGAGCGATGGCTTCCTGCCCAGCTAGGGTGATCGAGAATAAGGCGATAGTTTATTCCGGAGTGCTGTCCGACCCTGCCCATGACACTGACCTGCATGCAAAAAACCCGTTATTGCCAGATCATTGCCGCGGCCAGCCTGCTGCTGCTGATTGCAGTCTGCCTGGGCTGGGAGCTCTGGCTGGCCCCCTTGCGCCCCGGCGGGTCGTGGCTGGCCCTCAAGGCGTTACCCCTGCTGGCGCCCCTGTTCGGCATCCTGCACGGCCGTCGCTATACCTATCAATGGGCTAGTCTGCTGATTCAGCTCTACCTGCTCGAAGGCCTCACCCGTGCCTTCTCCGAAAGCGCCATGACACAGGTGCTTGCCGCAGTCGAAGTCGTGCTGGCGCTGGTCTTTTTCGCCGCCACACTCTGCTACACCAGCGCCACTGCCCCACCCAAGAAAAAGTCCATCAAAGCTGCGGATTGACCCTTTCCGGTCCCGCGTGCAGTTTGTTCAACGCATTGATGTAGGCCTTTGCCGATGCGACGATGATGTCGGTATCCGAGCCCTGGCCATTGACGATGCGACCATCCTTCGACAGGCGCACGGTCACCTCGCCCTGGGCATCGGTCCCGGTGGTGATGGCATTGACGGAATAGAGCAGGAGGGCCGAACCGCTACCGGCCACGCTTTCGATGGCGCGCAGCGCGGCATCCACGGGGCCGCTGCCGGTGGCCTGCGTATGGTGCTCCACTCCGCCGAGCGACAAGGTCAGCGCGGCGCTGGGCAATTCGCCCGTTTCAGAATGAAATTTCGAGGAAATCAGCTTGTAGTGCTCGGTTTCGGGCGTCACCAGTTCCTCGGAAACCAGCGCCTGCAAATCGTCGTCGAAGATCTCGCGCTTCTTGTCGGCAAGCTCCTTGAAGCGGGCGAATGCCGCGTTGAGCAGTTCCTCGCTCGCCAGTTCGATGCCGAGTTCGGCCAGCTTGGTCTTGAAGGCATTGCGGCCCGAGAGCTTGCCGAGGGAAAGCTTGTTGGCGTTCCAGCCGACATCTTCGGCGCGCATGATTTCGTAGGTTTCGCGATGCTTCAGGACGCCGTCCTGATGGATGCCGGACTCGTGCGCGAAGGCGTTCGCGCCGACCACCGCCTTGTTGGGCTGCACGACGTAGCCGGTAATCTGCGACACCAGCCTGGAGGCCGGCACGATCTGGCTGGTATCGATGCGCGTCTGGACCGGGAAGAGGTCCTTGCGTGTCCGCACCGCCATGACGACCTCCTCGAGCGAGGCATTGCCGGCGCGCTCGCCGAGACCGTTGATGGTGCATTCCACCTGGCGCGCGCCATTCAGGACGGCAGACAGCGAATTGGCCACCGCCAGTCCGAGGTCGTTATGGCAATGCGTCGACCACACCACCTTGTCTGAATTCGGCACGCGCTCGCGCAGTGTCTTGAACAGATCGCCCCAGACCATCGGGATGTTGTAGCCCACGGTGTCGGCGATATTGAGCGTCTTGGCGCCCGCGTCGATCACCGCCTCGAGCACGCGACAGAGGAAATCGATTTCGGAGCGGCCGGCATCTTCGGGCGAGAACTCGACATCGTCGGTGTATTGACGCGCCCACTTGACCGCCTTGACTGCCTGTTCGATGACCTGTGCGGGCTCCATGCGCAATTTCATCTGCATGTGGATCGGCGAGGTGGCGATGAAGGTATGCACGCGCCCGCGCGCAGCGGGCTTGATGGCCTCGCCGGCGCGGCGGATGTCGTTTTCGTTGGCGCGCGACAGCGAGCAGACGGTGGAGTCCTTGACGGTCTCGGCAATCGCGCGGATCGATTCGAAGTCACCTGGGCTCGCGGCGGCAAATCCCGCCTCGATGATGTCGACGCGCATGCGTTCCAGCTGCCGGGCGATGCGCACTTTTTCCTCGCGCGTCATGGCTGCGCCGGGGCTTTGCTCACCGTCACGCAAGGTGGTATCGAAAATCAACAAGTTATCTTTGCTCATGCTCGTCTCCAATCGGTTCGGCGGGGTTCGGTTTCAGGGTGCAGTATCCGGGTGCAATCTCGTGCTCATGGCCGACGACCCATTGCGCTCGGGCAACGGGGCGGGGTATTCGAATTGTGGGTGGGGGGGTCTGCTAGCGCGCGCGGCGCAGCAGCGGACGCAGCTGGGTGCGCAGCAGCTTGCGCGCCAGCAGGGTGCCTGCGAGAGTCAGGAGGGCAATGCCCATGAGCGTCATGAATGTCATGCTGCCGAATATAAATCAGACTATTCGGGTCGCGCAAGTTTTTTTCTTCGGGTAAACCAGTTCCCGATGCCGAGGACATAGCCCGACAGGGCGTAGATGAGGAACAACGCGAACAGGACGCCCGGCGGATAGCTTGAAACCACGACGAAGCCCAGCGCAGCGGCGACCACCGCGATGAATGGCACGCTCTTGCGCAAATTGATCTCCTTGCCCGAATAGTAGGGCAAGCTGCTGACCATGGTGATGCCCGCGAAGATGGTCAGCACGCAGGCATACCAGCGCGCTTCATGGCCAGTCCAGTCGTTGTCGATCATCACCCAGACCAGTCCGGCGACCAGCGCCGCCGCAGCCGGGCTGGGCAAGCCCTGGAAAAATCGCTTGTCCACCACCTCGATGTTGGTATTGAAGCGAGCCAGGCGCAGTGCGGTACCGGCACAGTAGATGAAGGCGGCGATCCAGCCGAGCTTGCCCATGTCCTTGAGCGCCCACTCGTAAATGACCAGCGCAGGCGCCGCGCCAAAGGACACCATGTCGGAAAGCGAATCGTATTCTGCGCCAAAGGCGCTTTGCGTATGCGTCAGGCGGGCGACGCGCCCGTCCAGACCGTCAAACACCATGGCAACGAAGATCGCCACGGCAGCAATCTCGAATTTGTAGTTCATCGCCTGCACGATGGCGAAAAACCCGGAGAACAGCGCCACTGTCGTCAACAGGTTGGGCAGGATGTAGATGCCGCGGCGGCGCAACTCCGGATTGAACAGGGTCTTGCGCGGGCGATAATCTGGCATGGCGTTACCGCTCTGACGTAATGCCGCTAGCGACGGTCACAGGCCGGGCATTGCGGACGATGAGTTGTGGGGAGAACACGCTTGCGGATGCTGCGGCGCCGGGAATGGCCAAGGTCTGCACGACACTCCCGGCGTAAGCCTGCAATTTTCAGTTCTTGCTTTGGTCGACCAGCCGGTTTTTCTTGATCCACGGCATCATCGCCCGCAACTGCTCGCCGACCTGCTCGATGGGATGGGCAGCCGTGAGGCGGCGGCGCGCCGTCATGCTCGGATAGTTGGTGCGGCCTTCGAGGATGAACATCTTGGCGTACTCGCCGTTCTGGATGCGCTGCAGG
>CAYYHO010000044.1:0-4444 GCA_964471725.1 uncultured Methyloversatilis sp.
ACGCCGAAGCGGTGCTCCTCGTCGATGATGACGAGGCCGAGGCGCTCGAAATTTACATCCGGCTGCAACAAGCGGTGGGTGCCGATGAGGATGTCGATCCTGCCGCGGGCCAGCAGTGCGATCGCCTCGCTTTGCTCCTGCGCGCTCTTGAAGCGCGAAATCTCGGCCACCCGGACGGGAAAGTTGGCGAAGCGGTCGGCGAAGTTCTGGTAGTGCTGCTCGGCCAGCAGCGTGGTCGGGCACAGCACGGCGACCTGCTTGCCGTCGGCGACGGCGACGAAAGCGGCGCGCAGGGCGACTTCGGTCTTGCCGAAGCCGACGTCGCCGCAGACCAGCCGGTCCATCGGCTTGCCGGATTTCATGTCGGCGATGACGGCCTCGATGGCGGCCTGCTGGTCAGGCGTTTCCTCGAAGCCGAAGCCGTCGGCGAAGGCTTCCAGGTCGTGCTGCCGGAAACTGAACGCATGGCCCTCACGCAGCGCGCGCTGGGCATACAGGTGCAGCAGTTCGGCTGCCGTGTCGCGCACCTGCTCGGCGGCTTTCCTCTTTGCCTTGTCCCACTGCCCGGAGCCGAGCGTGTGCAGTTGTACGGCTTCCGGATCAATGCCGCTGTAGCGCGAAATGACCTCGAGCTGCGCCACCGGCACGTACAGCTTGGCCTCGTTGGCGTATTCGAGGTGGAGGAACTCGGCCAGGTTGTCACTGCGACCATCGCCCACTTCCATGTGCACCAGGCCGAGATAGCGGCCGATGCCATGACTTTCATGCACCACCGGGTCGCCGATCTTCAATTCGGAAAGATCGCGCAGCCAGCCTTCTAGGTTGGCGCGGCGTGCCTCGGAGCGCTTGTGGCGCGGGCGCGCGGTGGCGGCGTAAAGCTCGTTTTCGGTGATGAGCGCCAACTGCCCGGCGGCGAGGATAAAGCCGGCCGAGAGCGGCGCCGTGGCCAGCATCAGGCGTTCCGTGCCGGCACAAAAGGCGGCGAAGTCCGCGCAGGGGACGACTGTCAGGTCGTGTTCGCCGAAATATTCCTTCAGGGTTTCGCGCCGGCCGGGCGATTCGGCCAGCAGCAGCACGCGGCCCGCGAAACTGTCGAGAAAACCGCGCAAGGCGCCGAGCGGATCGCTGGCCTTGCGGTCGACGGCGACGTTCGGCAAGTTTGCCGCCGTCCCGCCAACACCGACTTTTCCAAGGTACTGCGCAAAGGCATTCGCGGCGATGAAGAAATCCTCGTCGCGCAGGAACAGCGCCTCGGGGGCCATGATGGGGCGCGCACGGTCGCCGCCGAGCATCGTGTGGCGGCCGCGCAGGTCGGTCCAGAACGCGGTGAGCGCGGCGGGGATGTCGCCGTGCAGCAGCAGGGTCGTGGCGTTCGGCAGGTAATCGAACAGCGTGGCGGTCGTCTCGAAGAACAGCGGCAGGTAATACTCGATGCCGGCCGGCAGGATGCCGTTCGACACGTCCTTGTACAGGCCGATGCGCGAGGCGTCGCCCTCGAAGGTGTCGCGGAAGCGCTGGCGGAAGGTGGTGCGTCCGGCCTCTCCTGCCGGCATCTCGCGCGCCGGCAGCAGGCGGATTTCCGGCACCGGATAGAGCGTGCGTTGGCTATCGACATCGAAGCTGCGCAGGGTTTCGATCTCGTCGTCGAAGAGCTCGATGCGGTAGGGCAGGGCAGTGCCCATCGGGAATAGGTCGATGAGTCCGCCGCGCACGCTGTATTCGCCGGGCGCGACGACCTGCGTGACATGCTGGTAGCCGGCCAGCGTCATCTGCGCGCGCAGCTTGTCGAGGTCCAGTCGCTCGCCTTTCTTCATGAAGAAGGTATGGGCGGCGAGGAAGGCCGGTGGCGCCAAACGGGTCAGGGCGGTCGTCGCGGCGACGATGAGCACGTCGCATTGCTGCTGCGTGACGGCGAACAGGGTCGCCAGCCGCTCGGAAACCAGGTCCTGGTGGGGCGAGAAATGGTCGTAGGGCAGGGTTTCCCAGTCCGGCAGCAGGTGTATGCGCAGGGCCGGGGCGAACCAGGCGATTTCCTCCGCCAGCCGCTGCGCTTCAAGGGGGCTGGCGGTGATGACGGTGAGCAGGCGCCCGTCACTGCTTTTCGCTCCGCGCTCCTGCGCCAGTTGCACGATGGCCAGCGCATCGGCGGAGACCGTCAGTTCCGGCAGCGTGGCGCGCTGACCGGCTTTGGGCGGCACGGGCAATGAAAACGGCAGGAACGGCGAAGACGTCATGGAAAGCGGGGCATTGCTGGGAGGCGAATTATACGCAGCACTGATACGTAACACCGGCAATGCCCCAGCCGCGTCGCTGCCGCCTTGGAGCGTCAAGCGCTGCTTACATCTGCTTGCGATTGGTTGCGAACTGCATATTGAAAAACGGGCTGCAGCGGCCTTCAATGAAACAGGCCGGTGAATTGCCGGATGTTTCGAACCAAGTGGAAAGAAAGGGAAAGATCATGAAATTCCGACACATGACAATGATTGCCCTGCTGGGTGCTGCTGTCGCCTCACCCGTGCTGGCGCAGCAGGGCATGGGACCCGGCGGCGGTCGCTTCGCATTCAGCCAGGACAATACGCCTGGCTGGTCGCTGATGACTGCCGAGGAGCGCATCGCCCATCGTGACCGCATGCTGGCGGCGAGGAGTTACGAGGAATGTAAGGCCGCCCAGACGGAGCACCATGACGCCATGGCGGCGCGTGCCAAGGAAAAGGGCGTCAAGCTGCGCGGACCGGGACAGAATGCCTGCGACCGCATGCAGGCGCGCGGTTTGTTCAAATGACCACCCCCGTCCCCGTGCTCACGGGGGCGGCCTGATTATGCCCGTTGAACCAGAAACCCAGCACATACGTAAGGGCCAGCAGCGTCAGCACCAGCGCGATGCCGATTTCCAGTGAGCGCTGCGGGATGAGTTTCTGCGTCCGGGCGCCGGCATACATGCCCGCCGCGCCGCCCAGCCCGAACAGGATGCCCAGCAGCCAGTCGGGGCGGGTTTCGATCCCCGGCGGGGCGGGCATGAATTGATACAGGGCCACCCCGGCGACGGAGGTGATCAGCGTGCCGAACAGGGTCGCCCCGGCGATGCCGTGGATCGGCATGCCGAACAGCGCTACCAGCACCGGCGCCATGATCGCGCCGCCGCCGATGCCGTAGGCGCCGCCCACGATGCCGATCAGCAGGGCGATCACGAACACCGGCGCCATCGGCCACTGGCCGGTGCGCGGCGCCTGTTCGCTGCGGGCGCCGCGCTTCTTGAGGATCAGCTTGAGCGCCAGTGCCAGCAGCACGATGCCGACAAAAAGTTTGAAGGCTTGCGGCTGCGGCAGCCAGTGCACGCGCACCCACCAGCCGGCCAGCAGGCCGGGCAGGGTGCCGGCGGCGATCACCCAGGCGAGGCGCCAATCCATGCGTTGCTCGTGAATGTAGCGCCAGACCCCGCCAGGAATCGCCACCAGGTTGAACACCAGGTTGGTGGCCGATACCGAGGGGGCGACATAGCCGAGCACGCTCATCTGGAAGGGCAGCAGCAGGAAGGCGCCCGAGATGCCGACCATGGAGGTGAAGAAGGAAATGACGAAGGCCACCAGCGGCGGCAGCCAGAGGGGGACGAAGACTCCCGAAATTTCGAACAGCATGACGAATGGGCGGTCGATGGGCTGCCGGCGCGTATCTTGCGACAAAGCGAACGCGCAACTCTAGCGCGTGTAAGCAGATGTAACAATAACCCAGATTGTTACGCGGCGATACAAGATCGAGTTTGGGTTGCGCTGTCCCGATGGTGAAATGGCGGCCGGATAAAAGGGAGGATCACATGAATCTGCTGCATGCCGAAAAACTCAGTAAAACCTACCGCAGCGGCGAGATCGAGGTGGCGGCGCTCAAAGGGGTCGATTTCACCATCGCGCCGGCCTCGTTCGTCGCTTTTGTCGGCCCGTCGGGCAGCGGCAAGAGCACCTTGCTCAACCTGATCGGCTGCCTGGACAAGCCGAGCAGCGGCAAGCTGCGGCTGCTGGACACGGATATCGCCACGCTGGATCGCCGCGCCGCGGCGCGCTTCCGCGGCGAGCACATCGGTTTCGTGTTTCAGGACTTCAACCTGATTCCGGTGCTGACGGTGTTCGAGAACGTCGAATATCCGCTGCGCATGGTGCAGCAGTGGCCGCCAGCCAAACGGCGCGAGCGGGTTGCCCAGGTGCTGGAGGCGGTCGGCATGGCCGACCAGGCGCACAAGCGGCCGGACCAGATTTCCGGCGGCCAGAAGCAGCGCGTCGCCATCGCGCGCGCGCTGGTCAGCCATCCCAAGCTGGTGCTGGCGGACGAGCCGACCGCCAACCTCGACTCGCAGACCGGGGCCAACATCATCGACCTCATGAAGGAGATGAACCGGCGCGACGGGACCACCTTCATCTTCTCCACCCACGATCCCAAGGTGATGTCCCACGCC
>CAYYHO010000044.1:4454-9346 GCA_964471725.1 uncultured Methyloversatilis sp.
GTGTCCTCGACCTGATGAAGCGGATGCGCGACGAATTCAAGACGACGTTCATTTTCTCCACCCACGATGCCAAGATCATGGGCGAAGCCGAAGTCATTTTCAACCTTGAAGACGGCCGTCTCGGTCACGGAGGTCACCATGCTTGACGTACTCGGCATTGCCAGCCGCAACCTGCTGCGCTACCAGCGGCGCACCCTGCTGACCCTGCTCCTGATCGTCATCGGCATGGTCGCGGTGCTGCTGTTCATCGCCGTCGCCGGCTCTTTCAAGGCGATGATGATCGGCCAGATCACCGACTCGGTGCTCGGCCACGTGCAGGTGCATCGCAAGAGCTATGTGGCTTCCATCGACAGTCTGCCGCTCAACCTCAACATGCGGCCGAACATGCTCGCCCGGGTGGAGGAAGAACTGAAAAACAACCCGGCCATCGAAACCTGGTCGCCGCGCGTCAAGTTCGGCGGCATGTTCAGCAATTTCGCCGAAACCACCAGCATCCGCATTAACGGCATCGATCCGGCCCGCGAGGCGGCGACCGTGCCGCTGCTCCCCGGCCGGCTGATCGATGGCGACAAGTCGGCGGCCCTGGTCGAACGCGGCCAGATCGTCATTCCCGTGCTGCTGGCGCGCGGCATGAAGAGCAAGGTCGGCGATACGGTGGTCGTGGTGGCGACCAACCGCGACGGCTCGGTGAATGGCAAGACCTTCGTGGTGCGCGGCGTCCTCGAAAGCATTTCCGGTCCCGGCGGCCGCGACGGTTACATCCACATCGACGACGCCCGGGAAATCCTGCGCATGCAGGAGGGCGAGGTCAGCGAGATCGTCATCCGGCTCAAGGACTTCGCCGGGCTGGAGCGCGCCGGCGCGGGCATCCGGGCCGCCCTCGAGGGCCTCACCAACAAGGAAGGCAAGCCCATGCTCGAAGTGCATGCCTGGACCCAGTTGTCGCCCTTCGCCACCATCGCGCGCATGATCGACCTGATGACCCTGTTCATCAAGATCGTGCTGGTCTCGATCGTGCTGGTTTCGGTGATGAACGTGATGATCATGGCGGTGTATGAACGCATCCGCGAAATCGGTACCATCGCCGCCATCGGCACGCCGCCGTCGCGCATCCTGTCGCTGTTCCTCGCCGAAGGGCTGATGCTCGGCGTGGTCGGCACCGTGGCCGGTACGCTGCTGAGCCTTGCGGCGATCTACGGCATCAACGTCTGGCAGCCGACCTTCGATTTCGGCATGCAGAAGGGCCTCGTGATGGCGCCGGTCATTGCGGTGCGCGACGTGCTGACGATCGGCGCGCTGGTGATGGTCGTCGCGGTGATCGCCAGCCTGCAGCCGGCCTGGAAGGCCTCGCGCATGGACCCGATCGGAGCGCTGCGCCATGTCTGAGCTGAAAAAACTGTTCGCCCTGATCCTGTTCTGCCTGGCCTTGCCGGCCCTGGCGCTCGACGGCGCCGAGATTCTCAAGAAGGTGGATCGCAACCTCGAACCCGAGTCCTACGAGATGATGCGCAAGCTCATCAACGTGGAGCCGGACGGCAAGCGCAAGGAGTACGTCCTTTATTCGGTGAAGAAGGGCCGCGACAAGGTGGTTGCGCTGTTCCTCGCGCCGCAAAGCGACAAGGGGCGCGCCACGCTGCGCCTCGGCGACAACATGTGGCTCTACATCCCCGAGGTGGGCAAGCCGATCCGCATCACCAGCCTGCAGTCGGTGACCGGCGGCGTTTTCAACAATGCCGACATCCTGCGCATCGACTATGCCGAGGAATACAGCGTCGAGACGGTCGAGGAGGATCAGGGCCATTACTTGCTCAAGCTGAAGGCGAAAACCGCCGAGGTCGCCTACGACCGCCTGAAGATGTGGGTGGACAAGAAGGCGCTGCTGCCGGTCACCATCGAGTGCTATGCCGCCAGCGGCATGCTGATCAAGACGCTGCGCTTCAAGGACGTCAAGGACTTCGGCGGCGGCATCCGGCGTCCGGCGACCCTCGAAACCGACAGTCCGCTCTACAAGGACTACAAGTCGGTGATGCTCTATGCCCAGATCAGGAAGCGCAGCTTTGCCGACGAGGTGTTCTCGCTCAACTACCTGCCGCGCGTCGAGGATCTGCGCAAGTGAGAAGGTTTCTGCTGCTGGTCGGGGGCTTGCTGGCCGGCGCCGCCGCTGCGGAGGAGTTCAGCTTCGATGCCGCCGCGTTCGACAAGAAGCCGTTCGAGTTCGGCGGCTATCTGGAGCTCAAGCAGGAGCGCGCCTGGCTGAATTCATCCGGGGCGCTCTACCAGCTCAACTTTTATGACAAGGCAGCGCGCCCGACCCTCGACCGCACCGCGGCGACGCTCAAGCTGGACGGCAAATTCAACCGCGACAACCTGATTTTCCGCTTCCGTGCCGATGCCGAGGTGCGCCGTGACGCGCTGACGGAGGATCGCATCAACCGCTTCGATGAGGCCTACCTGTCGTGGAAGCCCGACCCCGGTTTCACGCTGGATGTCGGCAAGCAGGCGCTGAAATGGGGCAAGGGCTACGCCTGGAACCCGGTCGGTTTCGTCGAGCGGCCGAAGGATGCCAACGACGTCGAGCTGGCGCGCGAGGGTTTCACGCTGGTGGCCGCCGATTTCATCCGCAACTTTTCCGGCAACCTGCAGACGCTGGCCTTCACCCCGGTTCTCCTGCCGGTCAGCGCACAGATGAATGCGGACTTCGGCCGGCCCGGCCATCTCAACCCTGCCGCCAAGCTGTATCTGCTCTACCGCGATACCGACATCGACTTTACCTGGCTGGGACGCGGCAGCCGCTCGCCGCGCTTCGGCGTGGATTTCTCGCGCAACCTGACCAGCGCTCTGGAAATCCACGGCGAGTGGGCGCGCATCCGCGATTTCGACCTGCGCAGCATAGCCGCGAACGGCGTGGTTACGACGACGCGCCGCAACGTGACGAGCGCGCTGCTCGGCCTGCGCTACCTGAGCGAGCGCGACACGACCACCATCCTCGAGTACTACCGCAACGGCGCCGGTTACAGCGCAGCGCAGGCGGAGGATTTCTACCGGCTTATAGACAACGGCCTGGCCCAGTTCCAGAGCGCGGGAAACAGCCCGCTGCTGAACCAGGCGCGCCAGATCGTCCCGGCTTACGCCCGCGCCAACAGCGGCGAACGCTACCTGTACCTGCGGGTGAGCCAGAAGGAACCCTTCGACATCGTCTATTTCACGCCCTCCGTGACGCTGATCGCCAACCTCGACGACCGCAGCGCTTCGCTGACGCCCGAACTGCTCTACACCGGGATCACGAATCTGGACCTGCGCCTGCGCGCCAGCTGGCTTTCCGGCAAGGCCGGCAGCGAATTCGGCGAGAAGCAGAACGCGCGGCGCCTCGAACTCATGGCGCGTTTCTACTTCTGAGCCGGGCCACGGCATTAAAAAAGTCGGCGCTGGCAATACGGCGTCCGCCGGCCTGCGGCCAGCATGTTGGCGGCGCAGTCCGATAAAATGCCGCCGCAATGACCCTCCTGCACTGCGGCCGCTTCCGCCTTCCCCTCGACCGCCCCCTGATCATGGGCATCGTCAACCTGACGCCGGACTCGTTTTCGGGCGACGGCTGCGACGACGACCTGAGCGCCGCGCTCGCCCATGCTGCGGCGCAGCGCGATGCCGGCGCCGACCTGCTCGACCTCGGCGCCGAGTCCTCGCGTCCCGGCGCGGTTCCGGTGCCGGCCGCGGAGGAGATCGCCCGCCTGCTGCCCGTGCTGCGCGCCGTGCGCGACTGGGGCCTGCCGATTTCGGTCGATACCGCCAAGCCTGTCGTGATGCGCGCCGCGATCGATGCCGGCGCCGACCTGATCAACGACATTGCGGCCCTGCAGGCGCCGGACGCGCTGGAAGTCGTCGCGGCCAGCGCTGTCGGCGTCTGCCTGATGCACATGCAGGGCGAGCCGCGCACCATGCAAAGCGATCCGCACTACGCCGACGTCACCGCCGAGGTGCGCGATTTCCTCACCGCGCGCGTCGCCGCCTGCATCGCGGCCGGCATCGGCCGCGAGCGGCTGCTGATCGATCCCGGCTTCGGCTTCGGCAAGACGGTGGAGCACAATTACATCCTGCTGCGCCAGTTGCAGCGCCTTGCCGATGTCGGCGTGCCGGTGCTGGCTGGCCTGTCGCGCAAATCGATGCTCGGCGCCGTCACCGGCCGCCCAAATGGCGTCGCGCGGGCGCATGCCAGCGTCGCCGCCGCCCTGCTGGCGGTGCTGCATGGCGCGCAGATCGTGCGCGTGCATGATGTCGCGGCCACCCGAGACGCATTGGCCGTCTTAACTGCCATGGAGAAAAGCTAGATGTCACGACAATTTTTCGGCACCGACGGCGTGCGCGGCCGCGTCGGCAGCGCGCCGATCACCCCCGATTTCGCCCTGCGGCTGGGTTTTGCCGCCGGGGAAACCCTGGTCGCGCATGCGCGCGCGCAGGGACATGCCCGCGAGGGCGAGCGTCCGGCGGTGCTGATCGGCAAGGACACGCGCATTTCCGGCTACATGCTGGAAGCCGCGCTGGAGTCCGGCTTTGCCGCCGCCGGCGTCGATGTGATGCTATGCGGGCCGCTGCCGACGCCCGCCGTGGCCTATCTGACGCGCGCCCTGCGGCTGGCCGCCGGCGTGGTGATCTCGGCCTCGCACAATCCATTCGACGACAACGGCATCAAGTTCTTCGCTGCGGGCGGCTTCAAGCTGCCCGATGCCATCGAGGAGGAAATCGAGGCGCGCCTGTCGCTACCGATGGGCTGCCGCGACTCGGCACAGTTGGGGCGGGCGCGGCGCGTCGATGACGCCGCCGGACGCTACATCGAGTTCTGCAAGAGCACTTTCCCCAACGAACTCGACCTGCGCGGCCTCAAGCTGGTGGTCGAT
>CAYYHO010000045.1:0-9269 GCA_964471725.1 uncultured Methyloversatilis sp.
CGCGCCTTGATCGGCATGGTCCACGAGTTGGCGATGCCGGGGAACTGCAGCGCCTGGTCGAGTTCCGCGATCAGCTTGTCCACGTCCATGCCCGGACGCCACTCCTTCTCGGGCTTGAGGTTGATGACGGTCTCGAACATCTCGATCGGCGCCGGGTCGGTGGCCGTGTTGGCGCGGCCCGACTTGCCGATCACCGAAGCCACTTCGGGAAAACTCTTGATGATCTTGTTCTGCGTCTGCAGCAGTTCCGTCGCCTTGGTCACCGACATCGCCGGCAGGCCGGTGGGCATGTAGAACAGCGTGCCCTCGTTGAGGGTCGGCATGAATTCGCTGCCGAGCTTCATGGCCGGCCAGATCGATACGGCCATGATGACGCCGGCAATGCCGATCGTCGCCAGCTTCCAGCGCATCACGCCGGCGATGATCGGCCGGTAGATGAAGATGAGAAACCGGTTGATGGGGTTGCGCGTCTCGGGCAAGATGCGGCCACGGATGAACAGCAGCATCAGCACCGGCACCAGGGTCAGCGACAGGAAGGCGGCGGCGGCCATGGCGAAGGTCTTGGTCCAGGCCAGCGGGGAGAACAGGCGCCCTTCCTGCGCTTCGAGGGTGAATACCGGCAGGAACGAGACGGTGATGATCAGCAGCGAGAAGAACAGGGCCGGCCCTACCTGCTTGCAGGCCATGATGATGGCTTCAAGGCGCGACTCGTCCTCCCGCTGCCGCTCCAGGTGCTTGTGGGCATTCTCGATCATGACGATGGCCGCGTCGACCATCACGCCGATGGCGATGGCGATGCCGCCCAGGCTCATGATGTTGGAGTTGATGCCGAGCAGGCGCATGGCGATGAAGGACATCAGCACGGCCACCGGCATCATCAGGATCACCACCAGCGCGCTGCGCACGTGGAGCAGGAAGACGATGCAGACCAGCGCGACGATGAAGCTTACCTCGATCAGCGTGGTCTTCAGCGTGGCGATGGCGCGCCCGATCAGCTCCGAGCGGTCGTAGACGGTTTCGATCGTCACGCCCTCCGGCAGGCCGGCGGCAACCTCGCCGAGCTTTTCCTTGATGTTGCCGATCACCTCGAGGGCATTCTGACCGTAGCGCGCCACCGCGATGCCCGACACCACCTCGCCGTCGCCGTTCAGCTCGGCGACGCCGCGGCGCTCGTCCGGCCCGAGCTCCACCCGGGCGATGTCGCGCAGCAGCACCGGCGTGCCGCGATCGGCCTTGACGACCAGCAACTCGAGGTCGCTCTTGCCGCGCAGGTAACCCTTGCTGCGCACCATGTACTCGGTCTCGGCCATCTCGACGACACGCCCGCCGACGTCGCGGTTCGAGTTGCGGATGGCGTTGGCGACGGTCATCAGGGAGATGCCGTAGGCGCGCAGCTTGACCGGATCGACGGTCACCTGGTACTGCTGCACGAAGCCGCCGATGCTGGCGACCTCGGAGACGCCGTGCGCCTTGGTGAGCTGATAGCGCAGATACCAGTCCTGCAGGGTGCGCAGTTCCGCCAGGGTGTGGTTGGCGCCCTGCACGACATACTGGTACACCCAACCGACGCCGGAGGCATCCGGCCCGAGGCGGGGCGAGACGCCGCGCGGCAGGCTGCCGGCCACCGTGTTGAGGTATTCCAGCACGCGCGAGCGCGCCCAGTAGATGTCGGTGCCGTCCTCGAAAATCACATACACGAAGGAGGCGCCGAAGAACGAGAAGCCGCGCACCACCTTCGACTTCGGCACTGCCAGCAGGGCCGTGGTGAGCGGGTAGGTCACCTGATCTTCGACGACCTGCGGCGCCTGGCCCGAGTATTCCGTATAGACGATGACCTGCACGTCGGACAGGTCCGGCAGGGCATCCAGCGGCGTTTTCGCCACCGAGTAGATGCCCGCCAGGACGAGGAATAGGGTGGCCAGCAGCACCAGGAACTTGTTGCGCGCCGACCAGTCGATGATCTGATTCAGCATGTCATTTCGCCTTTTGATCCAGCTTGGTGATTACCCACTCGCCCGGCTTGCGCTCGACGAACTCGAAGCTGATGGCGCTGCCCGGCTTCACCTTGTCGACCAGCGCGGCATTCGCCGGCACGAATTCCATGGTCATCGTCGGCCACTTCAGGCTGGCCACCGGCTCATGCGTCACCATCACCGTGCCCGCCTTGGCATCGTAGGCGTCGAGCGTGCCGACGGCATGGTGGCTGACCCCGGCCTTGGGTTCCGTCATGCCGCCCAGCGCCGCCTTGAGGTTGCTCTCCGAATCGATCAGGAAGTTGGCGGCCACCACCACCTGCTCGCCGGCCTGGACGCCTTCGCGGATCTCGACATAGTCGTCGCCGCGCATGCCGAGCTTGACTTCGCGCGGTTCGAAGCGGCCGGCCTCCTTCTGGATCAGCACCGTCTGCCGCGTGCCGCTGTCGATCACCGCGGCAAGGGGCACGGCGAGCACCGGCTGCGGCTTGCCCGCCCCGCCGGAACTGCCGGCGCCCAGTTCCACCGAGGCATACATGGCCGGCTTGAGCAGGCCGCCCGGATTGGGCAGCTCGATGCGCACCGGCACCGTGCGGGTCTCGGCATTCAGGGTCGGGTAGATGTAGGCGAGCCGGCCTTCGAACACCTTGTCCGGATAGGCATTGATCGTCACCGCGACTTTCTGGCCGACCTTGAGCATGCCGATATCGCGCTCGAAGACGTCGGCCAGCACCCAGACGCTGCCGATGTCGGCGATCTGGTAGAGCGTCTCGCCGAGCGTGAAGTGCATGCCCGCCACCGCGCGCTTCTCCAGCACCACGCCGCTCACCGGGGCGCGGAAGGTCATCGTCTGGCGCGGTGCGCCGCCGGCGACGAGCGCCTTGATGTCCTCGGGGGCGATGTCCCAGTTGATGAGGCGCGCCAGCGCCGCATCCGCCAGCCGCTTCATGGACGCCTGCGCTTCCGGCGGGGCGTCCTTGAGGGCCGCCAGGCCCTGCATGGCGACCTGGTATTCGCGCTGGGCGGAAACGATGTCCGCCGTGTAGGTCTCGAACAGCGGCTGGCCGCGACCGACCGGCTGGCCCGTCACATTCACATGCAGCTTTTCGACCCAGCCATGGAACTTCGGCGCGATGTTGTGGATGCGCCGCTCGTCCACGGCGACGCGGCCGGAGGCGCGGATCGGCCGCGACAGTTCGCGCAGGCTGGCCGCCTCGACGCGCACGCCCAGTTTCTGCACCTTGGCCGTGCTGATCTTGACCTCGTTGCCGCCGGCCTCGTCCTCGCCCTCATAGACGGGGATGTAATCCATGCCCATCGAGTCCTTTTTCGGCGTCGGCGAGGTGTCCGGCAGGCCCATCGGGTTGCGGTAATAGAGCAGCTTCTTGCCGCCGGGAGCGGCGGCAGCGGTGTCGGTTGCCGTCTCGCCAGCGCCGACTTTTTTCTGGCCGCCGGCCCAATAACCGGCGCCGCCGGCAAGCGCGGCCACCAGCAGGAACAGGACGAAGCGCGTCGCGCTCATAATTCTTCTCCAATCAATCGTTCAATTTCGGCCAGGCGCAGGCGCTGGTCGCCGCGCGCCCGCAGCAGGTCCTGCTGGGCGCGCAAAATCTGCCGCTGGGCTTCGATCACCGGCGTGAACGCGACCTGCCCGGTCTCGTAGGCAGCCAGGGCCGATTGCAGGGTGAGCTCGGTTTGCGGCAGCAGGCTGCTGGTCACCAGCATCTCGACGCGCTGCGCCGCCTCGAGACCGGCGAGGGCCTCGCCGAGATCCGCCAGAAGCTGGTTGCGCGTCGCTTCATGACGCAAGCGGGCCGCATCGACGGCGCGTTCGGCTTCCCGCTCCTGGGCGCGGCGGCTGTCCTGCTGCAGCGGAATGTTCACTTCGAAGGACAGATCCCATTGGCCCAGACTGTTCCGCGTCTGCGTCGGCGAGATGCCGATCGTCACGTCGGGATAACGGTTGCGATACGCCAGCGCGCGCCCCTTGTCGGCGGCGGCGATGCGTGCCGCAGTCATGGCCAGTTGCGGATTGTTGGCGCTCACGCGCGCCTCGAGCGCCGTGAAGTCGAGCGCGGCGGCGGGCGGCATGACGCGCAGCTCGCCGGGGGCGCGCATCCTGATGCGCTCGGACGGCAGGCCCAGCAGCGTGCGCATGCGCACCGCGGCCTGGGTGCTCTCGCCTTCCGCCATGGCATGGTCGCTTTGCAGCTTGGCCCGCTCGGCCTGCGCGTAGATGACGTCCTGCTGTGGCGCCAGCCCGTTGGCATAGCGGGTCTGGGCGATGTCGCCCAGGCGCTGCAGCAGGTCGGCGTTCTCCCTCAGGAGGCGCTGGGTATGCAGGCGCACATAGTGCATCGCATAGGTCTGCTTGATGCGCAAAGCCAGATCCACCCAGGTGGCGCGCACCCGGCCGCCGGCTTCGTCGGCGCCGGCGGCGGCGGCCTCCCGGCGCAGGTCGCGCTTGCCGAACCAGGGCAGGGTCTGCGTCAGCGCGTACTTGGTGCTGCCGACACGCGCCGGCAGCAGGTTCGCGTTGCCGCCGCTCATCTCGTTGGTGAAATCGCGCAGGTCGACGCGGAAGCGCGGGTCAGGCAGCGCGCCCGCCGGCTCGACGCGGTCCGCAGCGGCATCGGCCTCGAAGCGCGCAGCGGCGAATTCGGGGTGATGCTCGCGGGCATAGGCGAGCAGGCTGTCAACGCTACCGCCGATGTGCATCTCGTTGGCGGCAGCGACGGCGGGCGGCAACCCGCTGGCGACCGCGAAAGCGGCTGCCAGCACAAGTCGCAGGGAGGACATGGCTATTTCTTCGCGGCTTCGATGCGGACGACGACGAAGCCGCCCTTGGGATCTTCCTCGGCGCGGAACAGGATCTTGTCCCCTTCCTTGATCTTGCCGAGCATCGCCGCATCCTTGACCTTGAAGTACATGGTCATCGCATGCATGTCGAGGTTGGCGATCGGGCCGTGGGCCAGCATGACGCGGCTGGCGGCGACATCGATTTTCTTGACGGTAGCTTCGGAAAGGGCGGCCGGATCGGCTGCATGGGCGAACAGGGGCAGGGCAAGCGCAACGGCGGCGAGTGCGCGCAGGATAGTTTTCATGGAGAACCTCCGAAAAGACGATTGGGCAAACTGAAATGGACGAAGTCGGCACACCCCAAGGGCACTTCCTTCGGGGCGCCGGCGGGACGGTGAAGTCGCGCGCAGCGGGCCGGCCGGCCCGGTCGACCTGGGCCGGCCTGTTTCAGTGCAGTCGTCTGGGAGGTTGCAGCGGCGGATCGCCGATATGGCTCAGCGGCGTCGGCGCCGGCAGCGCCATGTATGAGCTGGCAGCGGCCAGCGTCAGGCTGGCGGCAGCGACGGGCAGATAGCCGCTACTGGCCAGATGGCACATTTCACAGTTGTCGCAGGCCAGGTCGCCGCCGCTGGCCTCAGCCACATGGTCACCCGATCTGGGTACATGGTCGAGGCAGTGGCCGGGCGGCTGCGCGGCCGCGGTTTGAACAGCGGTCTGCACCGGCGCTTCGGCCGCATGGCTGCAGAACGGCATGGCCGCCGCCGCTGCCGCTTGCAGGGGCAGCCAGAGGGCCATAAGAATCAGCAGGAATCTTTTGCAGCGGCGCATGGTGCGGTTATTGTAGGGACCGTCCCGTCAGACCGCAAGTCTGTCGTTTGGTTCCTGTCGTCTGGTTCCCGGTCGGCGCGGATGATTGCCGTCGCTCAGCCATGCCGCCTTCCCAGCTGGGAAACGACGACGATCAGCGCGTGCAGCAGTCCGATCAGTTCGGCGCTGTCGGCCTGCAACTGCGGCAAGCGCGCGCGCGCCTGAGCGTGCTGGTGGCCGGCGCACAGTTCGGCCAGTTCGCGGCCGAGCGCATGCACGCGTTCATGTACGCTGTCGATCGTACCGAATTCAGCCAGATCGCCGTATTCGCGCCGCCCCTCTTCTTGCAGCCACTGGCCGAACTGGCAAGCCCGGCTGTCGAGCGGCACGGCTGCGGGCGAGGAAACCCCTCCTTCTTCAATGCAATGCATCAGGAGATCAAGCCAGCGCCGGTGCTGGACCTCGACCAGCGCCAGCGCCAGATCCTGGCGGCCGAGCGGATGCTGCGTCGCCAGCGCCAGAGCCGGATCCGGCCGCCAGCCGGCGAGCCAGGTCGGTATTTCCTGCGCCGGCATCGGCCGGGCGACGCCATAGCCCTGGACGAGATGGCAGCCCAGATGCAACAGCATCAGGGCATGATCGAGGGTTTCGCAGCCCTCTGCAATCACGGTGCGGCGGAAAGCTGCAGCCAGGCCGATCACCCCCTCGACGATGGCGAGGTCGTCAGTATCCAGCAGCATGTCGCGCACGAAGGACTGGTCGATCTTGAGCAATTCGATCGGCAGCCGGCGCAGGTAGGCCAGCGAGGCATAACCGGTGCCGAAGTCATCGAGGGCGAAACGCACGCCCAGGTCGCGGCATTGCTTCATGCGCAGGGAAACGCCGCCGACATCCTCCAGCGCAGTCGATTCGAGCACCTCGAGCTCGAACAGATCCGGCGTCACGCCCGGGTGGGCTGCCAGGACGCCTTTCAGATAGACGGGGAAATCGGCCTCCTGCAAATGCCGGGCCGGCAGGTTGACGCTCACGCCCAGGGTCAGTCCCGCGGCCTGCCAGGCTTCCATCTGGTTCAGCGCGCTGTCGATCACCCATTCGGAAAGCTGCACGGTGAAATCATTGTCCTCGATCAAGGGCAGGAACTCGCCCGGCGGCACCAGGCCCCGCTCGGGGTGCTGCCAGCGAATCAGGGCCTCGACGCCGATCACCCGCCCCTCGCGCAGGTCGACCTTGGGCTGGTAGTGCAGGCAGAACTCGTCGGCGGCCAGTGCGGCGACGATACGGTTGCGCGCGCCGAGGCGCGCCTGCAGGTCGCGGTCCATAATGGCATCGAAGACGTGGTAGCGATTGCGGCCATTCTGCTTGGCGGCATACATCGCCTGGTCGGCATGGCGCACCAGGGTGTCGGGGTCGGCATCGTCGTCGGGGAAAATGGTGACGCCGATGCTGCCCGACAGGGTCGCCTTGATCTCACCGATCACGTAGGGCCGCGCCAGGACGTCGAGCACGCGCTCCAGCGAGTGCCGGTAGTCGAGGCCGGCGCCCGAATCGGAGAGCACCAGGACGAACTCGTCGCCACCCAGGCGCGCCACGGTGTCCACTTCGCGCAGCGCATGGCGCAGGCGGCTGGCCACCTCGATGAGGATCAGGTCGCCGACATCATGGCCATGGGTATCGTTGATCGGCTTGAAGCCGTCGAGATCCAGCAGCGCCACCGCCAGGCGCGTCCCGTTGCGCCGCGCCTGCGCCAGGGCCATGGCCATGCGGTCGGCCAGCAGGGTGCGGTTGGGCAGTTGGGTCAGGGGATCGTAGTGGGCCAGGTGCTCGAGGGTGTCGGCCACCTGCTTCTGTTCGGTGATGTCGCTGGTCGCGCCGGAGAAGCGCACCACCTCGCCCCTGGCGTTCCAGATGGCCTGGCCGCGGCTGCGACACCAGATGGCATGGCCATCCTTGTGGCGCATGCGGAACTCGCAATCGAAGGGTTCGCGCTCCTCGAAATGCAGGCGCACGGCCTCGTCCAGCCTGGGTCGGTCCTCCGCCAGGACCAGGCTTTCCAACAGGCCGCGGTCGTTGGCGAGTTCGTCGTCGCGATAACCGAGCATGATCTTGTGGCGCGGCGAGAAATAATACTCGCCGCGCTCCAGGTCCCAGTCCCAGATGCCGTCGTTGGAGCCCGCCACCGCATGGTGGAAGCGGGCCTCGCGGTCGCGCAGGTTGACGATCATCCCGGCCAGATTGTCGGCCATGTGGTTGAAGGCCTTGGCGAGATGGGCGAGTTCGTCGTCGCCGGGCAGGTCGATGCGCTCGTCGAGTTTGCCGGCCGCCAGCCGCTGCGCCGCGGTTTCCAGCAGGTTGAGGCGCCGCGTCATCCAGAAACCGAGCGGCACCAGCAGCAGCAGGCCGAACAGCACGCCGATCAGGCCCAGGCGCACGAAGCGCGAGGTCATGTCCCGGCGCACCTGCGCGGCGAAGTCCAGCGAGACGCCGTACTGGAATTCGCCGAGCTTCTGCCCGGCCAGCAGGATCGGCCGGCGGATGTGCACCTGCCCGTTGCGGATATCGTCGAGGTCGCGGCTGACCGCTGGCAGCGGCTGCCGGGGACTCAGGCCCTCCTGGGCGAAACGGCGACCGAGGTGGTCCTCCAGGACGATGTAATCGATCGAGTTGTTCTGCGCCACCAGGTCCCTGGCGATATCGGTCAGCGAACCGTAATCGCGCTGTGCCAGCGGCAAGGCGACCGCCGAAGCCAGCAGGGTGTTGATTTGTTCGATATTGGTGCGCAGGTGATTGCGCAGTTCCGTCTCCAGCAGCGACCAGGTCTGCCAGACCAGCAGGCCGAGCATCGCCAGCAGCGAGACCAATGCCGCCAGGGTGAGCGTGAAGCGGAACGAACGACCGATGAACCAGCGCGCCAGCATGCCCGGGGCCTCAGGGAGCGGACACTGCCTGCCGGGTTTCGGGCAGGAAACGGTCGAGCACGCGCAGGGCGTTCGGGTCGGGGCGCAGCAGGCCGCCAAGATTGTGTTCCTTGGCGAAGGCTCGACCGGCCTCGGTGTCGTGGGCAAAGGCGAACAGCGCAGCCTCGAATTCCGCGGGACTGGGCATGTCGGCTGCCGGCCGCACCATGAAAAAGATGCCGGGTATGCCGTCGGCCGCATGCAGGATCTTCATCTGGTTGCGAATCTCGGCAGGCAGGCTGAGGTAGGTGATGTTGATGAAACCGGCCGCCGCAACCTCGCCCTGGGCGACCGACTGGGCGACATTGAAGGGGTTTTTCTGGTGACTGATCTGCACATCGATGCCGGGCCGCAGCTTGTGCTCGCGCAGGATGGCCATCACCTCCTGCGCCGAAACGGTCAGCGGGCCGATCGTGGCGACCGTCCTGCCGCGCAGGTCGGCAACATCCTTGACATGGCCATCGCGGGCGACCAGGAGGTAAGCCCGCACCTGCTGGCTGGCGACGGCGACGATCGGGTAGCCGCGGTCGAGGTGGGCCTGCCAGCCGGGTCCCGGGCCGATGATGAAGAAATCGAAGTCGCCCCTGAGCACGCGCCGCTGAAAGCTGAGATAGTCGGGAGCGGTGGACAGGGCCACGCGCCGCTTGAAGGTCTTCTCGAAATGGCGCCGCAAGGCCTGATGTCCGGCGAGCAGCACGGTCGTCGGCTGCGATGGACGCAGGCCGATTTCGATCGG